>JAGTVE010000033.1 GCA_018224485.1 Thioalkalivibrio sp.
AATCATCACCCTTCCGTTGCTCTGGACACTGGCCTGCGGATGATACCCGCAACCGCCAGCCGCGACATCCGATCCGACACTGGCCGGGGCAGATGTGTAGAAGCGTGCCTTGCACGCGAATGGGCATCGGGTTGGATCCCGGCGTTTGGCGCGCCTGCGGCGCGTTCGGGAGCAGGCTCGCTCCCACGGGGGCTGGGCCGAACGCTGTGGGAGCGTGCCTTGCACGCGAATGGGCGTCGGGTTGCATCCCGGCGTGTGGCGCGCCTGCGGCGCCTTCGCGAGCAGGCTCGCTCCCACGGGGGGCTGGGGTGAGCAGCATCGGAGGTCAGCCCCCTGGGCGACCCATTCCCCAAACGCCCGATCGCCGAGGGCCTCGCCCCCCACAAATAAGCGCGCTACCGCATCCGACGCGAGCCAGGTCAGTTCTTGCCGGCCCGCACCAGCCCGCCAAGGCCGGCCTGGACCAGCGCATTGTTCAGCAGGGAGCGAATCTGACCGGGGTTCTCCAGCAGGCGGGACTGCGCCAGCAGCGCCTCGGCCCGGTCAGTGGTGAAACTGCGGATCACCCACTTGACCCTCGGAATCGCGGAGACACTGACACTCAGGCTGTCCATGCCCATGCCGAGCAGCAGGATGATCGCCGCCGGATCCGCGGCCATCTCGCCACAGACACTGACCGGCTTGCCGGTCCGCCGCGCGCCTTCGGCGATCAGCTCCAATGCACGGATGGACGACGGATGCAGCGTGTCGTAGAGGTTCGCGACACGGGCATTGTTGCGGTCCACCGCCAGCAGGTACTGCACCAGGTCATTGGTCCCGATCGAAAGAAAATCGACCCGCCGGGCCAGCGCCTCCACGATGTAGACGGCTGCCGGAACCTCGATCATCACGCCGACCTTCGGCATCGGGACCGGCAGCCCCTCGTCCAGCAGTTCCTCGCGTGCGCGATTGAGCAGGATCAGCGACTCCTTCAGTTCCTCGAGGGTGCTGATCATCGGAAACAGGATCTGCAGATTGTGGTGCTCGACGCTCGCCTTAAGCATCGCGCGCAGTTGCGGCAGGAATATCTCGGGGTGATCCAGCGTGATGCGTATGCCCCGCCAGCCGAGAAAGGGATTGTCCTCCCGAACCGGGAAGTACGGCAGCGCCTTGTCACCGCCGACATCCAGGGTGCGGAGCGTCACCGGCATCGGATCGAAGGAGGCCAGAATCTGGCGGTAGATCTCGACCTGCTCCTCCTCGCCCGGAAAGCGGTCGCGGATCATGAATGGCACCTCGGTCCGGTACAGCCCGACCCCTTCGGCGCCCGACTTCAGCGAGGGTCGGATGTCCGCGAGCAGACCGCTGTTCGCCATCACCGGCACCGGATGGCCGTCCCGGGTTGCGGCGGGCTGAAGCGCCAGCGTGCGGAGACCCTCCTCCAACTCGCGTTCCTCCCGAACCAGCCGCATGAACTCGGCGCGCAGCTCGGGGCCGGGATTCACGTACAACCGGCCGCGGTAGCCGTCCACAAGGAGTTCGCGATCCTCCAGGCGGCTGACCGGGAGATCGGAGACCCCCATCACCGCAGGCACGTTCAGGGCGCGCGCGAGAATCGCGATGTGTGACGAGCCGGAGCCGCGGGCCGACACGATCGCGCCCAGCCGCTCGATCGGCACCTCGGCGAGATGCGATGCGGTCAGGTCCTCGCCCACCAGGATCCCGCCCTCCGGGAAGTCACCCTCGGCACTCTTGGCAGGCAGCAGGTGAGAGAGGATCCGGCGACCGAGGTCACGGATGTCGGCTCCGCGCTCCCGCAGATAGGCATCCTCCATGTCCTCGAAGATACGAACGCTCTCGCGCACCGTGTCGCGCAACGCACCGGGGGCCCACTGTCCGGCCCGGATCCGGACCTCGGTGCGATGCACCAGCGAATCCCCCAGCAGCAGCAGATAGGCATCGAACAGCGCCCCCTCCTCGGCCGGCAGCAGGGCCTGTGTCCGCGCCTTCAGGCCCTCGATCTCCTCGCGCGTCGCATTCACCGCAACCGCGAACTGGGCCAGTTCCTGTTCGACGCCCCGCGCCTCGCGGTCCGGGATCGAATCGAGGTCCGCCAGCCGGTAGGCGACGACCGCGCGACCGATGGCCACTCCGGGCGCGCCCGCGACACCGATCGCCTCCACATTCACGTGGCTGACCATCGGGGTCTCGCTCGCGATCTCGTCGGTAAATTCCGCGTGCGTGATCGCCCCCGCCAGCTGCGCCGCCAGCGTAACGAGGAAGGACACGTGCTCGTCGTCGAAGCGTCGCGCCTTGTGATGCTGGACCACCAGCACACCGAGCAGCTTGCGCTGCTGGATGATCGGGACCCCCAGGAAGGACAGGAACTGCTCCTCACCCGTCTCCGGGAAATACCGGAAGCGCGGGTGCTCGGAGGCGTTCTCCAGATTGATCGGCTCGGCCCGCGAGGCCACCAGCCCCACGAGGCCCTCGGAGACCTCCATCTCCACGTGGCCCACGGATTCCTGGCGCAATCCCTCGGAGGCCATCAGCACCAGCCGCTCGGAGCGCGGCGATTTCAGGTAGATCGAGCAGACGTCGATGTCGAGCGCACCCTTCACCCGGGTCACGATGATGCTCAGGGCCTCGTCGAAGTCCGCCGCTCCGTTGACCTCCTGCACCACGCGGCGCAGCAGGTCGAGCATCGAGGGTGGTGGTGCCGAGGCCGTCATGAACCGGCCGGACGCGAACTGACGCAACGGCCACGCAGAGGGCCGGCCGCCAGCTCGGGAAACATCAGCGGCACGAGCTCGCAGAGCGCCCGGCGGTACACACTGCGCTTGAAGTGCACGACCTCGTGCACCGGCCTCCAGTAGTCGATCCAGCGCCAGTCGTCGAACTCCGCAGGCTGCACCGCGTCGAGTCGGAAGTCCTCGTCGGACCCCACCATCTGCAGCAGGAACCACCGCTGCTTCTGGCCCACGCAGACCGGCTGGCTGCGCCGCCGCACCATGCGCGCAGGCAGGCGATAGCGCAGCCAGCTACGCGTCACGCCCAATATGCGCACGTGCTCCGGCAGCAGGCCGGTCTCCTCGCGCAACTCGCGAAACAGCGCGTCCTCGGGCGTCTCATCCTGGTGGATGCCACCCTGAGGAAACTGCCACGCATCCTGCCCCACACGCTTGCCCCAGAACAGCTGCTGTTCCGCATTGCAGAGGATGATACCTACGTTCGGTCGATAGCCATCACAATCAATCACTTGGTTCAACCGGCTAATGATTCGTTAACATGATTGTTCCACACGGGCGGGTACACGGCAAAGCACCCACAGCCCATGTCCGCCTCACGGGCGCGACTCGCACCCCCGTGTCGGGCTACGTACAATCGCCCGCAGAGACCGTTCCGCCAGCACACCGGACCCCGAATCATGCCACTGGCCATCTTCGACCTCGACAACACCCTGCTTGCGGGTGACAGCGACCACGCGTGGGGCCGCTTCCTCGCCGAGGTCGGTGCGGTCGATGCGGCGACCTACACCCGCCTCAACGACGACTTCTACGCGCAGTACGTCGCCGGCACCCTGGACATCTACGAGTTCTGCCGCTTCGTGTTCCAGCCCCTGGTGCAGCATCCCCTGCCCCAGCTGCACCTCTGGCGGGAAACCTTTCTGCAGGACCGCATCCGCCCGATGATTGCGCCGGGCGCCCCGGACCTGCTGGCCCGGCACCGCGAAGCCGGCGACACGCTGCTGATCATCACCGCGACCAACAGCTTCGTCACCCGTCCGATCGCGGACCTGCTCGGAATCGAACACCTGCTCGCGACGGAGCCGGAGTTCCGGGACGGCCGGTATACCGGCGAGCTCGCCGCGACCCCCTGCTTCCAGGAGGGCAAGATCGAGCGCCTGCGGCAGTGGCTCCAGGAACGGGGCGAACCCGAGGACGCCATCGTCGAGGCGTCCTTCTACAGTGATTCGCGCAACGACATCCCCCTGCTTGAGGCCGTGCGCCAGCCGGTGGCGGTGGACGCGGATCCCGCGCTTACGGCGCATGCGGAGCGCCGTGGCTGGCCCCGGATCTCGCTTCGTGGTGCGGCGGCGGAGCTCAACCGCCCGCCTGCCGGCAGGCTCTGAGCAGAACACCTATCCACATAGAGGCCCGCACGATGCACCACCCGCCCACCTGCATGACCATTGCCGGCTCGGACCCCGGTGGCGGGGCCGGCCTGCAGGCCGACCTGACCACCTTCACCCGTCTCGGGGTGCACGGTGCGACCGCGGTCACCGCGATCACCGTGCAGGACACCCGTAACGTGATCGACTTCGATGTGCTTCCCGCCCGGCGCATCGCGCAACAGATCGAGGTCACCCTTGCGGATCTGACCGTATCGGTCATCAAGATCGGGATGCTGGGATCGGCGGAAAACGTGAGGATCGTGGCCGACATTCTCGCGGCGCACCCGCATATCCCGGTGGTACTGGACCCGGTGATGGTGGCCGGCGGCGGCGGAGCGCTTGCCACCGAGGCGGTGGTCGACCTGACCCGCGAACGGCTGCTGCCGCTGGCCACGCTGATCACCCCAAACACGCCGGAGGCGGCGCGCCTGAGCCGGCACGAGGAAGCGGCGCGCTGGGGGGACACGTTGCGCGAAATGGGGGCACGGAATGTGCTGATCACCGGAGGTCACGCGCTGAGTGATCAGGAGGCGCGCCTGCAACCACCGCCCCCGATCGTGAACGAGCTGCACCGGGAGGACGGACACATGCGCCGGTTCGAGCTGCCCAGGCTGCCGTTCAGCTTTCATGGCTCGGGCTGCACGCTCGCTGCGGCGATCGCCGCCTTTCTCGCGCGCGGACGCGACCTCGAACCGGCGGTGATCGAGGGCCAGGGCTTCATGACCGACGCGACCGCAAACGGGTACGCCCCCGGAAAGGGGCAGCACGTGCCAAACCGCCTCTGCCCGCAGTGACGGAGCCGCGCCGTTGAATCCCCGCCTGCGCGGCCTGTACTTCGTGACCCCCGAGGCCGCATCCGGCCGCACTGAGCTGGTTGCCGCGGCCCTTCGCGGCGGTGCTCGCCTCGTGCAGTACCGCGACAAGTCGGACCCCAGCGAACACCGGCTGCGCGAGGCCCGGGCCCTGCTGGCGATGTGCCGGGAGGCGGGGGCACTGTTCCTGGTCAACGATGACGTTGAACTCTGTTTGGCTGTGAACGCCGACGGCGTGCACCTTGGCGAGGACGATGCCGGGATCGCGGATGCCCGGGCACGTCTGGGCCCCGGAGTCCTGATCGGTGCCTCCTGTTATGACGATCTGGATCGTGCCCATGCCGCAGCGGATACCGGCGCCGACTATGTCGCCTTCGGCTCCGTCTACCCCTCGCCCACCAAGCCCCGCGCCCGTCGAGCGGATCTCGACCTGCTGCGCCGTG
>JAGTVE010000034.1 GCA_018224485.1 Thioalkalivibrio sp.
CGCTGGACCGTTCCCGGCAATGGGCCTTCGAACCGAACCGGGACCTCGATTCCGGCCAGCAGGTCGGACCGGGTACCCTGCTGGGCACCGTGCAGGAGACGGAGACCGTATTGCATCGCATTCTGGTGCCGCCGGGTATCCATGGCGAACTCGAGGAGATCGCCCCGGCGGGCGAGTACGACATTGAGGCGACCATCGCGAGGTTGGCTACGGCCGATGGCCAGACCCGGCAGCTGCGCATGTATCAGCGCTGGCCGGTACGCACCCCGCGGCCCTACCTGCGCCGCGACGACGGTGTCGCGCCGCTGATCACCGGTCAGCGCGTGATCGACACCTTCTTTCCGCAGCTGAAGGGCGGCAAGGGCGCGGTACCGGGCCCCTTCGGCGCCGGCAAGACCGTGGTGCAGCAGCAGATCGCGCGCTGGTCAAACGCGGATATCGTGATCTATGTCGGCTGCGGCGAGCGCGGCAACGAACTGGTCGACGTGCTCGAGACCTTCCCGGAACTGGACGACCCCTATACCGGCCGCAAGCTGATGGAGCGCACGCTGCTGGTGGCGAACACCTCCAACATGCCGGTGGTCGCGCGCGAGGCGTCGGTTTACGTCGGCATCACCATGGCCGAGTACTACCGCGACATGGGCTACGACGTGGTGATGCTGGCCGACTCGACCAGCCGCTGGGCGGAGGCCCTGCGCGAGGTGTCCGGCCGCCTCGGACAGATGCCGGTCGAGGAGGGCTACCCCGCCTACCTGGCCTCGCGGCTCGCGGCGGTCTACGAGCGCGCCGGTCGCGTGCAGACTCACGGCGAACGCTCCGGTTCGGTCACGCTGATCGGGGCGGTGTCGCCACCGGGTGGCGACTTCTCGGAGCCGGTGACCAGCCACACCAAGGACATCATCGAGACCTTCTGGGCCCTGTCCAAGGAACTGGCGGACGCGCGGCACTACCCCTCGATCGACTGGGTCACCAGCTTCTCCGGCCACGTGCATACCGCCGCACAGTGGTGGCACGAGAACGTGGACCCCAGCTGGGAGGAGCGGCGCCGCGAGGCGCTGGCCTTGCTGGCGCGCGACGCGGAACTCTCACGCATCGTGAACCTGGTGGGACCCGAGGCCCTGTCCTCGTCGCAGCGCTGGGATCTGGAGGGCGCCGCGCTGATCAAGGAGGGCGTGCTGCAACAGAGCGCGCTAGACGAGGTCGACACCTTCTGCTCGCCCGAAAAGCAGTCCGCGTTGCTGGATCTCGCATTGATGATCTATGCACTCGGCGCCGAGCTGGTGAACGTTGGCGTGCCGGTGCAGGAACTGCAGCGCCTGCCGATGCTTTCGCGGGCGCGCCGGATCAAGAGCCTGTACACCAGCGAGCAGCTCGACGAAATCGAGGCCTTCCGCGCGGAGGTTGAGCAGACGCTCGAGAACCTGCGCCTGGAATATGCCCAGCAGGAGGAACAGGTCGGATGAGCATCAAGGAATACCGCACCGCGGTCGAGGCCCGTGGCGGCCTGCTGGTGATGAAGAACACTCCCGGAGTGGCCTTCGGTGATCGGGTCCGCATCGAGGATCACAGCGGCGGCATCCGCAACGGTCAGGTGATCCGGGCCTCGGATGACGAGGTGCTGATCCTCGTCTTCGAGGGGGTCGAGGACCTGGACCTTGAGAACACCTGGGTCCGCTTCCTGGATGCGCCCGTGGAGATCGCACTGTCGCAGGAGTTGCTCGGCCGCGAGTTCGATGGGCTGGGCGAACCGCGCGATGGCCGCCCGCCGATCCTTTCCAGTCTGCGCCGCCCGGTCGGCGGCTCCGCCATCAACCCGGCCGCCCGCACCTACCCGCGCGAGTTCATCCAGACCGGCATCTCGACCATCGACGGCCTGAATTCCCTGGTGCGTGGCCAGAAGCTGCCGATCTTTACCGGCTCGGGTCTGCCGCACAACCGGCTTGCCGCCCAGATCGTGCGCCAGGCACAGCTGAAGAACGAGGATGCGGCGTTCTCGATCGTGTTCGCAGCCATGGGCGTGTCCTATGCCGACGCGAAGTTCTTCCGCGACGAGTTCGCCTCCTCCGGCGTATTGCGCAACGTGGTGATGTTCGTGAACCTGGCCGACGATCCGCCGGTCGAGCGGCTGACGCTGCCGCGCACCGCATTGACCGCCGCGGAGTATCTTGCCTACGACCTCGACCGCCATGTGCTGGTGGTGATGAGCGACATGACCTATTACGCCGAGGCCTTGCGGGAGGTCGCCACCGCGAAGGGCGACGTGCCGGCGCGCAAGGGCTATCCCGGCTATCTCTATTCCGACCTCGCCGAGATCTACGAGCGCTGCGGGCGCATCCACCAGCGCCACGGCTCCATCACGATGATGCCGGTGGTGTCGATGCCCTCGGACGACATCACCCATCCGATCCCGGACCTCACGGGCTACATCACCGAGGGCCAGATCGTGCTGTCGCGCGAACTGAACAGCCAGGGGATCTACCCGCCGGTGCACATCTCGCCGAGTCTCTCGAGGCTGATGAAGGATGGGATCGGCAAGGACGACACCCGGGAGGATCACCCGCGGGTCGCCGCGCAGTTGTATGCGCTCTACGCCCGTGCGCTGGAGACGCGCAACCTCGCATCCATCATCGGGGCCGACGAACTCTCCACGCACGACCAGCGTTACCTGACCTTCGCGGACGCCTTCGATCGCCGCTTCGTCGGTCAGGGCGAGACCGAGGACCGCAGCATCGAGGCTACCCTGGACCTGGCGTGGGAGCTGATGTCGATCTTCCCGAAGGACGGGCTGACCCGCGTCAGCGAGGCCGACATCGCGAAGTATTATCGGGAATTGGACGAAAGCCAGATCAAGGCGATCGCGGGGGGTCCGTCGAGCGGCACGACCACCGCGGTACAGTCGCACTCGCGCCGCCGCAAGCGGAAAAGCCCGGGCGCCCAGTCGGCGGGCGCTCTCTGAGGTTCAGTCGATGGGCGAACAGCTGATCAAGGTCCCCCCGACCAAGAACACCCTGCTGCGCCTGAAGCGGCAGGTCACCTTCCTGGAGGCCGGCCACGACTTGCTGGAGCGCAAGCGTGATCTGCTGACCCGCCTGGTGTACGAGCGCATTGGCCAGTACCGGCGCCTGCGTGAGGAAGTGGAGGCCAAGCTGTTGCAGGCCTACCGCTGCCTGAGCGTTGCGCAGATGCGCATGGGGGGTCGCGCGATCCATCAGGCCGCGCTTGGCGTCGAGCCGGCGCTGGAGATCAGCATCCTGCCGCGCCGCAAGCTCGGCATCGAGTATCCCGCCGTTCAGGCCAAGCGAACGCAGCTGAAACCCCTCGGTCTTCTGGGCACGGACATCAGCTTCGACACCACGCGCGGTACTCTCGCTGACGCCACCGTGCTGCTTGCGCAGCTCGGCGAAGTCGAGATCGCCTTGCACCGCCTGATGGAGGAGCAGCGCAAGGCGCAGAAACTGGTGAACGCGCTGAAGTACAACATCATCCCGCGCTACGAGCGCACCATCCGCTTCATCCAGTCCTCGCTGGAGGAAGAAGAGCGCAACGGCCTGTTCCAGGTGAAGCTCCTGCGCGAGCGTGCCGAGGCCGGCTGAGCCGTCGCTTCCCGGAGTCCGAGCCCCTGCCTGTTGCCGCCGGCGCGGCTTCCAGCCGCCGTGGGAGCGGCCTTGAGCCGCGATACCCCGCCTTGACGCTGCATCGCGGCTGGAAGCCGCTCCCACAAACCCGTTCCCCCCGGCCGCGTGGTCGAGGGCTGGGGAGTGGGTCCGGGGAGGGGAATTCAACGCGTTACACCATTCCTGCTAGAATCCGCGGCCGGATGATGACGGACCCTGCGGCACCATGAGCAACCTCTACGACGTGATCGTGATCGGCGGCGGGCATGCCGGCACCGAGGCCGCGCTGGCGGCCGCGCGCACCGGCGCGCAGACGCTGCTGCTCACGCATAACATCGAGACCATCGGCCAGATGAGCTGCAATCCGGCGATCGGCGGCATCGGCAAGGGTCACCTGGTGCGCGAGATCGACGCGCTGGGCGGCGCGATGGCCGAGGCCGCGGACCATGCCGGGATCCACTTCCGGGTCCTGAATCGGCGCAAGGGACCGGCGGTGCGCGCGACCCGGGCACAGGCCGACCGCAACCGTTACCGCCGCGCGGTGCGCCGCATCGTCGAGAACCAGGCGAACCTTCTCATCTTCCAGCAGCCGGTGGCAGACATCCGCATGCAGGGGGACCGCGTGACCGGCGTGGTCACCGAGGCCGGGCTGGAGTTCGCCGCCCGGGCCGTCGTGCTCACCGTGGGCACCTTCCTGAACGGCCGCATCCACATCGGCCCGGAGCAGCAGCCCGGCGGCCGCGCCGGCGATCCGCCGAGCGTCCGGCTGGCTCGGCGCCTGCGCGAGATGGCCTTCGCGGTCGGCCGCCTGAAGACCGGCACGCCACCGCGGGTGGACGGACGCAGCGTGGACTTCTCGCGCCTGGAACCCCAGCCCGGGGACGAGCCGCGTCCGGTCTTCTCCTTCCTGGGCAGCCGCGACCACCACCCGGCGCAGCGGCTGTGCCACATCGCCCGCACCAACGAGCAGACCCACGAACTGATCCGCGCGAACCTGCACCACGCGCCGATGTACACCGGCCAGATCGAGGGCACCGGTCCGCGCTACTGCCCCTCGATCGAGGACAAGGTGGTGCGCTTCGCCGAGAAGAACAGCCACCAGGTCTTCATCGAGCCCGAGGGGCTCGATACCGGGGAACTGTACCCGAACGGCATCTCCACCAGCCTGCCCTACTCGGTGCAGCTGGACCTGGTGCGCAGCCTCGACGGCTTCGAGTCCGCGCACATCACGCGCCCCGGCTATGCCATCGAGTACGACTACTTCGATCCGCGCGGCCTGATGCCGTCGCTGGCCACCCGCGAGGTGGGCAATCTCTTCTTCGCCGGCCAGATCAACGGCACCACCGGTTACGAGGAGGCCGCGGCGCAGGGCCTGATCGCGGGGCTGAACGCCGCGCGCTGGACCCGCGACGAGGCCCCCTGGACACCGGGCCGGGCCGACGGCTACATCGGGGTGCTGATCGACGACCTCGTGACCCGCGGCACCAACGAGCCCTATCGCATGTTCACCTCCCGCGCCGAGTACCGGCTGCTGCTGCGCGAGGACAATGCGGACCTGCGCCTGACCCCGCGCGGGCGGGAACTCGGGCTCGTGAACGACGACCGCTGGCGGACCTTCAGCGCGCGCGCCGAGGCGATCGAGGCCGAACAGGCGCGGCTGGCGGGCCTGCGCCTGGGTCGTGCGCAGCGGGACGATAGCGGGCTTGCCGAATATCTTGGCGGCCGCCCGGAGCCGGACACGACCCTGCTCGACCTGCTGCGCCGGCCGCAGGTGGACTACCACGGGCTGATGGCACGGCTGCCGGAACTGGCCGTGGACCTCCCCGAATCGGTGGCCGAGCAGGTGGAGATCCAGGCGAAGTACGCCGGCTACATCGACCGGCAGATGGACGAGATCAGCCGCCAGAACCGGCACGAGGGCACGGCGCTGCCGCAGGACATCGACTACGCGCGGGTGCACGGACTGTCCTCGGAGATCCGGCAGAAGCTCAGCGAATTCCGTCCGCATACCATTGGTCAGGCACAGCGCATCCCGGGCGTGACTCCGGCCGCCCTGTCCGCCCTGGCGATCCACCTGAAGCAGCGGGCCAGCGCCTGACGGCCGTGCCCGGAGCCCCCGGCGCAGAAGCCCTGCACGCGGCCTGCGCCGCACGCGGGCTGGGCCCGGCGCTGATACCGGACGTGGTGCGTTACCTGCAGCTGCTCGAGCGCTGGAACCGGGTGCACAACCTGACCGCGGTCAAGGGCGCCGAAGCGATGGTGGACCGCCACGTGCTGGACAGCCTGAGCGTGCTGCCTTGGCTGCAAGGGCGGAATGTGCTCGATGTCGGCAGCGGCGCCGGCCTGCCGGGCCTCGTCCTTGCGCTGGCCGACCGCAGTCGCGAGTACCTCCTGCTGGATGCGGCCGCGAAGCGGGTCCGCTTCCTGCGCGCGGCGATCGCGGAGCTCGGTCTCGGGCACGTGGACACCGTGCACGGGCGCGTCGAGGACCTGCACCCGGACCCGGGTTTTGCTACCGTTGTGTCGCGGGCCTTCGCGGCGCCGCCGGAGTTCGTGCGGCTGGCCGGTCACTGCCTCGCGCCGGGGGGGCGGATGCTGGCGATGCTGGGACAGGCGGCGGCCACCGAGGCGGCCCTCCCGCCAGGCTGGAGCTACCGCAGCGTGGAGCCGGTCCGCATCCCGGGGTCACAAGCCAGCCGGCACATCGCCGTTATCGAGAGAGAATCCGCGTGACACAGATCCTGGCCATCACCAACCAGAAGGGCGGGGTCGGCAAGACCACCACCTGCGTGAACCTGGCCGCCTCCCTGGTCCGGCTTGGCCGCCGCGTGCTGGTGATCGATCTGGACCCGCAGGGCAACGCGACGACTGGCTCCGGATACGACAAGCACAGCCGCGAACCGAACGCCTGCGAACTGCTGCTGGGCGAGGCCCCCCTGGCCGAGTGCACCCACCGGGTGGAGTCGGGCTTCGACCTGGTGCCCTCCAACGGTGACCTGACCCTGGCCGAGGTGCGACTGATGGGCCTGCCACGCCGCGAGTACCGGCTGCGCGAGGTCCTCGGGGACGCGGTATCCGACCACCAGCACGTGCTGATCGACTGCCCGCCCTCCCTCAACCTGCTGACCGTGAACGCGCTGGTCGCGGCCGATGGGGTGGTGATCCCGATGCAGTGCGAGTACTACGCGCTCGAGGGCCTGACCGCGCTGATGGGCACGATCGAGAGCATCCAGCGCGGCCCCAACCC
>JAGTVE010000035.1 GCA_018224485.1 Thioalkalivibrio sp.
CGACACGCACAAGAAGCGGTGCGGCTGGGGCGGGCTGGCCTTCCAGATAGGCCCGTTCGAGCGCCAGATAGTCTTCTTCCATCATCACCGGAAAGGTCTGGCCGGTGAGGCACTCGGTAAAGACCGCGGCGTCGGCAAAGTAGACCAGCATGCCCGAGAGGGCGAGGGCGGCCTCGGTCGGGTCGAGCGGCCCGGTTTCGAGCGTGTAGTTGAGCTGGGACTCGATCGGCTCGCCCTCCTGATCGAGCAGGTGCAATGCCTCGTTCGCATCAATGCGCCATTCCGAGATAGCTCCGCCCGAGCCGCGCAGGACCAGCGCATCGCGGGCGGGATCGACGTGCCAGCGGCCCATTTCGTCGACGACGAGCTCCCGGTCGAGGTATTCGCGGCGCAGAACGTAGCCCTGGTCGGGCCAGACATCGAGGTGGTGGCGGATGCCCGGACAGTCCGCACAGGGCAGGACACCTGAGAAAGTGGCGGGCAGAGTGAGACCGTGAGCGCCACGGTCGGCGGCCAGGGGGGCGGCGGCGATGAGTGCGACGGCAGCAGCCGCGAGAATCAGGCTTCGCATGTGATGTTCTCCGGGGTTGTGCCGTCGAGAAGATAGCGTCTTTTTGCGACGCTCGCGCGTCAAGCATCGAGGGTTCTTAGACAAGGTCACCATTGTTGGCGAGGAACGATGGCTCTGGGCCCGAGGAGACAATACGGACACCTTGTGTCGAGGCGCTGAACGATGCCGTGTTCTGGTAGACGACCTAAACCGGGATGTAACCCGATGGCGCTCGGCTTGCTGAGCGGTGACCGCCAAGGTGGAGCAGCGCGTCGGTTGCAACGAGGCCCTCTACCGCCTGGATGTTGGGCAGTGACGCGACCGAAACCGCGCCTGCCCCCTCAGCCCTGGTAGTCCCTTGGACCATCCACGGGTCCCTTCCCGAGCTTCGCCCGCGCCCAGTTCAGCCCATTGAGCGCTCCGCGCCGGGTGATGAACCAGCGCTCCAGACGGTATTTGCCCGGGAAGTTGAGCAACATGACGCCGATCAGGATGGTGAGCGCTCCCTGGCCGGGGGTGAGGAGGAGCAGCAGGCCCAAAAGGATGAGCACGGCGCCGACAGAATTCTTCACGGCGACCATCAGGTAGTGCAGCGGGGGCCAGCGGTAGAGCTCGGTCACGGGCTCGCGCTTTTCGTGGGAGAAGTAGTCGGCGGGCATGCGGGCGATGAACCAGGCCACGCCGCCGATGCTGCCGAAGATGCTGAACACGGAAATGACGCCCAGCCACAAGAGCATCTCTTCGCTGACCTGCGGCCACATGGATCGATGCGCCTCCCGGAAGGTTGAAGGACGGGCCCTGCCGCGTAGCTGCCCGCGATCATAACAAAGCCCTGTGGCGGACGAGGTGTTGCAGGGCAGTCGGCGCCTTCAGCGTCGGCCACGCCCAAGTCCGGCCCACTCCCCAATGAGCGGCGCCTGCAGTACGGTGGCTTGCCCGGTGTATGGTGTGTCGCTATCGTGCGCCCTGCCAGGCTCGTACCCGCTGGGCCGAACCCTCAGGATCCACCCATGCTCACTGCCATCGTTGCCGTCGTTCTCGGTCTCGCACTCCTGGTCTGGAGCGCCGACCGCTTCGTGGAGGGGGCGGCGGCCAGTGCCCGTCACCTGGGTATGCCGGCCCTGCTGATCGGGATGGTGGTCGTCGGCTTCGGCACTTCCGCGCCAGAGATGGTGGTCTCGGCGCTGGCCTCACTCCAGGGCAACCCGGGTATCGCCCTGGGCAACGCCTACGGCTCCAACATCGCCAACATCGCCCTGATCCTGGGGCTCACGGCATTGATCAGCCCCATCGTCGTGCATTCCCAGATACTGCGCAAAGAGCTTCCGGTGCTGACCGCCGTGAGCGTGCTGGCGGTCGCCCAGTTGTGGGACGGCCACCTCAGCCGGCTCGATGCCGTCGTGCTGCTGGGGGTGTTCGCGGTACTCATTGGCTGGAGCATCATGCAGGGGCTGCGGGAGCGCTCCGACAACCTCGGCGTCGAGATGGAGCAGGAACTCGTTGCCCACCCCATGCCCTTGCGGCGCGCGCTCGTGTGGCTGGTGGTCGGGCTGGTGCTGCTGATCGTCAGCTCCCGCATCCTGGTGTGGGGGGCGGTGACTATCGCGCAGGCCCTGGGGGTCAGCGACCTCATCATCGGGCTGACCATCGTCGCCATCGGGACCTCCCTGCCCGAGCTCGCGTCGTCGCTGGCGGCCGTGCGCAAGGGCGAGCATGATCTGGCACTGGGGAACATCATTGGCTCGAACCTCTTCAATACCCTCGTAGTGGTGGGTATCGCGGGCGCCATCCACCCCCTCGACACCCCGCCGGAGGTCCTCACCCGGGACATGGCGGTGATGGGGGCACTGACCCTGTCCCTCTTCGTGATCGGCTACGGCTTTCGCGGCCGCCAGGGGCGCATCAACCGCGTCGAGGGGGCGGTGCTGCTCACGGTCTTCCTGGGTTATACGGGCTATCTCCTCTCGATCGTCTTGGCATCCTCCTGAGTCTGCCAACCGCCACCTGGGTGGTATTTCGGACGGTCGATCCCAGCGCGCCGCGCCTGCTCAACGGCAGCAGCATCGGTCTCGTCGAGATTGACGCTCAGGGGGTGCCCTGGCGGATCCGCGAATTGCTGACCGACGGTCGGGAGGTCAGCTTTTCGCGGCGTGAAGCAGAATCGCGCTGGGATTTATCATTCGCGAACCACTCCGGGATCCGCGAGCGATGCCGCCACGCTCCCGCTGGGCGTCGGCGGGCTGGGCAGGGCCTGAAACCCGGCAGGACCTCAGCCGGGACGATCAGCAGCCACGGTGGCCTCGATCTGCCGCACGAGGCCCGACTCCAGTCCGAGCGCGTTCGCCAGCGTGTCCAGGAAGATCCGTTCGGGCG
>JAGTVE010000036.1 GCA_018224485.1 Thioalkalivibrio sp.
AACAGACCGACATCTCCGGATTCTGGCCGTTGAGTGATCGCACCCAGTTCATCGGACGCTGGAACTACAGCCTGCTCGACGAACGCACCATCGAACTCCTGGGTGGCCTCGAGTATCGAAGCTGCTGCTACGGTCTGCGCCTGGCGCTGCGCCGGCACCTGACCGATTTCGAGGGCGAGTACGATAACTCGGTCTATTTTCAGTTGACGCTGGACGGGTTGACGCGCTTCGACACGGGGCTCGAAGATCTCCTGCAAGAGGGAATTGCCGGATATGAAACCATTGATCATCGCTAGCAACACGCGGATCGCACCGGGCCGGTGCGGCCGTCCCGACGCGGCGGTTCCGTCACTGCACCGGGAACCGGATCCGGATCGATCGCCGCGTCCCCGCGCGGGCCGCCATGATGGCGCGATCCGTCTCGGTGCCGGCGGGCTGATCGCCCTGTTCCTTGCGCTGTGGCTGCTCACGCCGGGTGGCGCGCAGGCCCAGTTCCAGGAAGAGGACCGTCTGCTGGATCGCATCATCGCCGTCGTGGGCGACGACGTGATCACCGAGCGGGAACTGGTCGAGCGCATGAACCTTGCAGCACAGGAGCTGGCGCAGCGGGGAGTCCGCCCGCCCAGCCAGGGCGCGCTGGCCCGGCAGGTGATGGAGCGGCTGATCGTGGAACGCATCCAGCTGCAGGAGGCCCGGAAGGTCGGTATCAGCATCGATGAAATCACGCTCAACCGCACGATGGAGGGCATCGCCGCCGAAAACGATCTGACCCTGCTGCAGCTGCGCAACGCCCTCGCCGCGGAGGGGATGGACTTCGCGGCCTTCCGCCAGCAGATTCGCGACGAACTCACGATCGCCCAGTTGCGGCGCCGCCAGGTGGAGAACCGCCTGCGCGTGGGCGAGCAGGAGATCGACGATCTGATCGCGGCGGAGAGCGGCGCCATCGACCGTGACGTCCGTTACCGGCTGTCGCACATCCTGGTGGCCCTGCCGCAGGGCGCGGACTCGTCCACCATCGCGGAGGCTCGCGAGAAGGCCGAAGAGCTGCGGACCCGGGCGCGGGCGGACGAGGACTTCGCCGAACTGGCCATCAGCCATTCCGATGCCCCCGATGCACTGGAGGGCGGCGACATGGGCTGGCGCGGTGCGGCCGACATCCCGACGCTCTATGCGCGCAATGTGATCCTGATGCGTCCCGGCGAGGTCAGCCAGGTCCTGCGCTCGCCCAACGGCTTCCACATCGTGAAACTCCTGGATCGCGAGGCGGGCTCGGAACTTCGGGTCCCGCAGACACGCGCCCGGCACATCCTGGTCAGCCCCGACGAGATCCGCAGCGAGCGGGAGGCCGAGGCCCAGGCCAGGAGCCTGCACAGCCGCATCCGGGAGGGGGCGCCGTTTGCGGAGCTTGCCAGGGCGCACTCCGACGACAGCGGCTCGGCCGCCCAGGGCGGCGAGCTGGGATGGCTGAGTCCCGGCGAAACGGTCCCCGCCTTTGAAAACGCGATGAAGGAACTGGCGGTGGGCGAGATGAGTGCTCCGGTACAGAGCCCGTTTGGCTGGCACATCATCGAGGTCCTCGAACGGCGCGAAACCGATGCGACCCGTGATCTGCTCCGGGCCCGGGCCCAGGAGGTGCTGCAGAACCGGAAGCTTGAAGAGGAAACCGAACTCTGGCTGCGCCGACTGCGCGACGAGGCCTTCGTCGAGTACCGGGTCGAGGGGCTCGACTCCTGACCATGTGGCGGGGTGCATCCCGATGCCCGGAGTAACAGCCCGTCTGGCCTTGACGGCTGGCGAGCCTGCAGGGGTTGGTCCGGACCTGCTGCTACAGCTCGCCAGCCGCCCGAGCGGGGCCCAGCGCGTGGTGATCGGCGACCCGGCGGTCATCGAGCAGCGGGCCCGGCAGCTCCGGCTGGACGTTCGTCTGCGGGAGTTCACGCCCGACGAACCCCCGCGCCCCACCCCCGCAGGCAGTCTCGAAATCAGCCCGGTTCGGACCCGGAACCCGGTGCTTCCAGGCCGACTCGATCCGGAGAACGCCGAACACGTGCTGGCACTCCTGGAGACCGCCGCGCGTGGCTGCATGGAGAGGGTCTTCGATGCCATGGTCACCGGCCCGGTCCACAAGGGCGTGATCAACCAGGGCGGACACGCGTTCACCGGCCATACCGAGTGGCTTGCGGCACGTGCCGGCATTCGCCGGCCGGTGATGATGCTGACCGGCGGAGGCCTTCGGGTTGCGCTGGCGACCACGCACCTTCCGCTGCGCGCGGTTCCCGATGCGATCACCGCGGAACTGCTGCACGAGGTGCTGACCATTCTTGACCACGACCTGCGCCGGGACTTCGGTTGCGCCAGACCGCGCATCCTGGTCTGTGCACTCAATCCGCATGCCGGCGAGCAGGGCCTGCTGGGAACGGAGGAGCAGACCGTGATCGCCCCCGCACTGGATGCTCTGAGAGCGCGCGGTCTCGACCTTCGCGGGCCGGTACCGGCCGACACCGCCTTCACGCCCGCCGCGCTCGCCGATGCCGACGCCGTCCTCGCCATGTATCACGACCAGGGGCTGCCGGTGCTCAAGCACGCTGGCTTCGGCGAGGCGGTTAACGTGACCCTGGGCCTGCCGTTCATCCGCACATCCGTGGACCACGGGACCGCACTCGATCTCGCGGGTACCGGTCGTGCCGATGCCGGCAGCTTCCTGGCGGCGGAACGCCTGGCCCTGGAGCTTGCGGGCATCCGGCGCGGCCGCCACGATGGGGCGCCGCCTGGTCCCGCCGATGCCCGGGCCTCGACGTGAAACCTCTGCTGGCGCCACGGAAACGCTTTGGGCAGAACTTCCTGCACGACCCGGCGGTACTGGCGCGCATCATCGCGGCCATCGCCCCCGACAGGCACGACGCGATGATCGAGATCGGGCCGGGGCGGGGCGCGCTTACCCGTCCCCTGCTCGAGAGGCTCGACCACCTGGAGGTGGTGGAACTGGACCGCGACCTGATCCCGGGGCTGCGCGCCCTCGCGACCCCGGACCGGCTGACCATCCACTGCGCCGACGCGCTGAGCTTCGATTTTGCCGCTCGGGCACCCCGGCAGGGGAGGCTCAGGATCGTCGGCAACCTGCCCTACAACATCTCCACGCCGCTGCTCTTCCACCTGCTCGAGCAGGCCGGCACGATCCGCGACATGCACTTCCTGTTGCAGAAGGAGGTCGTGGAACGGCTGGTCGCCGCACCGGGAAGCAAACGCTACGGGCGCCTTGGCGTGATGCTCGCGGCCCGTTCGGACGCGAAGCAGCTGTTCACGGTCGGGCCCGGCGCGTTCCGGCCCGCGCCCAGGGTGGATTCCGCGTTGGTCCGCATCCAGCCGCTGAGCTCGCCCCGGGTGCCGGAATCCCTGGAAGGGTCGTTCCGGCAGGTCGTCAACCAGGCCTTTGCCAATCGGAGAAAGACGTTGCGTCGGGCACTGGCAGGCCTGGTGGAGCCGGCGGATATCGCGGCATCGGGCATCGACGACGGACTCAGGCCCGAACAGCTGCACATCACCGACTTCGTGGCGCTGGCCCAGGCGGCACGGCAACGTGCAGAACGACAGTCCGGCACCATATCGCAGGCTCCGATCGACGCGCGCCCACCGGACATCAAGCAGGCGGACCGGACATGAACCTGGTCGTTGCAGACGTTGGCGGCACCAAGACCCTGGTCGCAGTCGCGCGTAACGACGACGGCGTCTGGCGGTTCACGCACAGGGAGCGGCTGGTGAGCGGGGACTACCCGAGCCTGCCGGAACTCCTGCACGACTGGCTCGGCTCGCAATTCCAGGGCAACGGGCAGGTCGACGGACTCGGCCTTGCCGTGGCCGGCCCGGTGACCGGGTCCGGACACGCTGCAACGGCCCGGGTCACCAACCTGGACTGGCCGTCGCTGGAGGCCGGGGAACTCGGTCGCCGGTTCGACGCGCCGACGGTGCTGATCAACGATTTCGCCGCGATCGGTGCCGGGCTGGATGCTCTGGGGCCCGAAGACACCGTGACCCTGCAGTCCATCGAACCCGACAGTGACGGGCTGCGTCTGGTGGTCGGGGCAGGCACCGGTCTCGGCACCTGCCTGGTGGGTCCGCCCTCGGACTCCCGGATCCATGCCGGTGAAGGCGGTCACGCCGACTTCTCCCCGGCGGATACATGGCAATCGGCCCTGGCCGAATGGGTGCGTGAAGCTGAGGGCCGCTGCACCCGAGAGCATCTGCTCAGCGGCCGGGGGATCGCGCGGATGGCCCGTTTCCTGAACCGCGAGAATCCTGACCCTGGCCTCAACGGGGCCCTGGAGACTGAAGACCCGGCGGCCGCGATCGGCCGGTTGGCCGATGCGGGACATGATCCGGCCTTGCAGGTGATCCAGCGCTTTGTCAGCATCTACGCGGGACAGCTCGGAGATCTCGCGCTCACTGCCCTCCCCCGTGGCGGGATCTTCATCGCCGGCGGGATCGCGCCCCGGCTGTTGGAGCATTTTCAGGCCCCTGCCTTTCTCCATGCCTTCCGCGACAAGGTGCCGATGCAAGACCTGATGGAGGGTTTGCCGCTTCACCTGATCGTCCACCCTCAACCAGGCCTGCTGGGCGCTGCGGTAACGGCGCGCCGGGCCGTGGCAACTGCCGGAGAGCATCCATGAGTTCCTCGGAACATCGCATCGAGATCGAAGTGGCGACCGCCTTCATCGAGGACCAGTCCGACCCCTCCGAGTCCCGGTTCGTCTTCGCCTATCACATCACCATCCGCAACACCGGCGATGCGGCGGTACAGCTGATGAACCGTCACTGGATCATTCGCGACGCGCGCGACCAGACGCAGGAGGTCCGCGGCGAGGGCGTGGTCGGAAAGCAGCCCAGAATCCCGCCCGGAGAGGAGTTCGAGTACACGAGTGGTACCGTGCTCGAGACGCCGGTTGGAACCATGGAGGGCAGCTACGAGATGCGCGACGATTCCGGGTTCACCTTCAACGCGCCGATACCGCCGTTCACCCTGTCGGTGCCGCACTCCCTCCATTGATGCAGCACGCTACCCGGAACCGCGATGGCCGTTTACGCGATAGGTGACCTGCAGGGCTGTCTGGGCCCCTTCGAACGCCTGCTCGAGCGCGCATCCTTCGAACCGTCCCGCGATCGCCTCTGGCTGGTTGGCGACCTGGTGAACCGGGGTCCGGAATCCGGTGCGTGCCTGCGCCTCGTTCGCAACCTCGGCGAGGCAGCCGTGGTCGTGCTCGGAAACCATGACCTCCACCTCCTCGCCAGCGCGGCCGGCTTCCGGCCGCTGCGGCCGAAGGATACCCTGAAACAGGTCCTGGATCGGCCCGACGCCGCCGAACTGCTGGACTGGCTTGCCTGTCGGCCACTGATCCACCATGACCCGACGCTTGGCTGGACGCTGGTGCACGCCGGGATACCCCCGGCATGGAATCTGGAAACCGCCCTGCAGGAGGCGCGCCGCGTGGAGCACGTGCTGCGTGATTCGGGCGCCCGGCGGACGTTCTTCGAGGCGATGTACGGCAACAGTCCGGATCGCTGGAGTGACGCGCTCGACGGCGTGGATCGGCTCCGCTACGTGGTCAACGCCTTTACCCGAATGCGCTTCATACAGCGCAACGGTGCACTGGACTTCGAGGAAAGCGGACCCCCTGAAGAGGCTCCCGCCCGGCTCACACCATGGTTCGGGGTATCCGGCCGGCTCACGGCCGGGCACCCCATCGTGTTCGGCCACTGGTCCGCGCTCGGGTACCGGCACGGCCGGGACTGGCTGTCGCTGGACAGTGGCTGCGTGTGGGGCCGCAGGCTCACCATGGTCCGACTCGACCACGCGGAACCGGAGGACGCACCCGTCTGGCACGAAGCCTGCCATTGAACGGTTCGCCTGCCGCATCGGCGACCCGCCACCCCAGGCACGGGAAGCCACGATGCCGCGTTCGGGGGATCCGGCTCCCGGCCGCCTGCACCGTGGCGGGCACCGTGGCGGGCTAGGGGCTCGCACACGAGTGGTCGCGGCGGCACTGGGGCGGCCGGATGCCCCTGCACCGGCTGCTGGACGGGCGTTCGGTGGTCTACGGCACCATGGGCGGCGAAGGCCAGCCCCAGACGCAGGCCGCCATCTTCAGCCGTACCATCCTCCACGGCCAGGATCCCGCCCGCGCGATCGCCGCACCGCGATGGCTTCTCGGCCGTACCTGGGGCCACGGCACGGACTCCCTGAAGGTCGAGAACGACCTGCCCGCCGAGGTCGTCGCCGGTCTTCGCGGCCGCGGCCACGAGGTCGATCTCGTGCCGGCCTGCAACTCGATGATGGGACACGCGGGCCTGTTGCTGCGCGATCCCGAGGGATGGGTCAGCGGTGCCTCGGACCCCCGCTGCGACGGCGCGGTGGCCGGAATCCCGGCGCCCGCATCACCATTGCGCTGACGACCCGGCGGACGCGGCAGGTCTTCGCGCCGGTTCCGCGGCCGACCGCAGCGGCCCGCTCCGCCGACTGTCTGGCTGCAGTCGCGCGGCGGGACATCCGCCCGTTCTTCATCGGCAGCCGCAGGATTCGCGTTTCGATGGTCATTGGCGCAGTCTGGTGGAGGATGTCGAGAGGGTGATCCCGGACCGGTGCCCGCGGCATCGCCGATATTCGGTCACACGCTTCACCAGGGATCCTGGAGGTGCGAAGAATGCCGGAACTTCCCGACGTGCAGGTCTACCGGGAATATCTCGACGCGACATCACTGCATCAGCGCATCGCAAGCGTCGATGTACGGCGCGAGGACGTGCTGGAAACCCTGTCGGCGCGGGCGCTGCAGCAGCGGCTAGCGGGCCGATCGCTGGAATCGACGCGTCGTCACGGAAAACACCTGTTTGTCCGGGCCAGCGGCAATGGCTGGCTGGTGCTGCATTTCGGCATGACCGGATATCCCGACTATTCGAAGGCGGAGGACCCCCCGCAGCACACCCGCGTGCTCTTGCGGTTCGACAATGGATTTCATCTGGCCTACGTCAGTCAGCGCGTGATCGGCAGGCTCGACTGGACGGACGATCCCGGGGGTTTCATCGAGCAGCATCACCTGGGGATCGACGCCCTCGACGAAAGCCTCGATGCCGGGCGGTTTCGGGAAGCGATCGGCCGGAAACGCGGGAGCATCAAGTCCGCCCTGATGGATCAGGGAACCATTGCCGGTCTGGGAAACATCTACACGGATGAGATCCTCTTTCAGGCGGGGGTCCATCCCCGGGCAGCGGCCTCCGACATCGATGAACCCACCCTGACGGAGATCCACCGACAGATTCGACAGGTCCTTCAATCCGCGATCAAGGCGCGGGCGCAGCCAGAACGAATGCCGGAGGACTTTCTCACCCCGCGCCGCGGTGGCGACGACGCGACCTGTCCCCGTTGCGGAAAACCGCTTGAAAAGGAAAAGGTTTCGGGCCGCACCGCATATTTCTGCCCGACCTGCCAAGCGATGTACTGAGTGGGAGACAGCGATGCCGATCCACAACAAGCAGGTGGCGGAACAGTTCAGCCGCCTGGCCGATCTGCTGGAGATCCAGGGAGCGAACACGTTCCGCGTCCGTGCCTATCGCAGTGCGGCGCAGACCGTCGAATCGCTGCCGCGCGATGCGCAGGAGATGCTCGATGATGGCGAGGACCTCTCCGAACTGCCCGGAATCGGTGCCGATCTTGCGGGCAAGATCGAGGAAATCGTCAAAAACGGTGAACTGGCGCTGCTGAAGGAAACCGAGGAGCAGACCACCGCGGAACTCGGCGAGATGATGAGGCTTCCCGGCCTTGGCCCCAAGAGGGTGAAGGCCATTCACGACGCACTCGGCGTCGAGTCGCTGGGCAGGCTGAAGGAAGCAGCCGAGAACCATGAGGTGCGGCAACTCGAGGGGTTCGGAAAGAAGACGGAAGAAATGATCCTGCGGGAGATCGAACGCAGGAAGGACCACGACCAGCGCACGAAGCTTTCCGCCGTCGATCCCATTGCCCGCTCGCTGAAACAATATCTCTCCGGGCTCGAAGGGGTGAAAAAGGTCGTCGTCGCCGGAAGCTATCGGCGCCGGAAGGAAACGGTCGGGGATCTCGATATCCTGATCACCTGCAAGAACGACTCCCCGGTGGTGGACCGCTTCGTCGACTACGACGAGATCGCGGAGGTGGTGAAGCATGGCAGGACACGCTCGACGGTGATCCTGCAGTCGGGCCTGCAGGTCGATCTGCGGGTCATGCCCGAGGTCTGCTACGGGGCTGCCCTGTACTACTTCACGGGCTCGAAGGCGCACAACATCGCCGTGCGCAGGATTGCCCAGGAAAGGAAACTCAAGATCAACGAATACGGCGTGTTCAGGGGCGAAGACCGTATTGCCGGCGCAACGGAAGAGGAGGTCCTCGAGCAGGTGGGACTGCCGTTCATACCGCCCGAACTCCGGGAAAACCGCGGCGAGGTGGAGGCCGCGAAGGCCGGCGCACTTCCGCAGCTGATCGAGCTTGGCGATGTGCGGGGCAACCTGCACGCGCACACGAAGGACAGCGACGGCAAATACACGCTGAAGCAGATGGCGGAGGCGGCGAAGCAGTCGGGTCTCGAATATCTGGCCATCACCGATCATTCCAAGGCCGTGGCGGCGGTCCAGGGACTCGATGCGAAGCGGCTGCGGAAACAGATGGAGCGAATCGATGCGCTCAACGACGAACTGAGCGGCATTCGCATCCTCAAGGGAATCGAAGTGGATATTCTGGAAGACGGCTCACTCGATCTCGACGACGACGTGCTGGCTGAACTGGATCTCGTCGTCGGGTCGATTCACAGCAAGTTCGACCTGCCGAAGAAGAAGCAGACCGAGCGGGTGATTCGGGCCATGGACCATGCCTGCTTTCATATCCTGGGCCATCCGACCGGGCGCCTGATCAACGCGCGGGAGCCGTATGAGATCGACATCGAAAGGATCATGGATGCCGCACTCGACCGCGGATGCTATATGGAACTCAACGCGCAGCCGGACCGCCTTGACCTCAACGATGCCCACTGCAAGCTGGCCAGGGAGAGGGGACTGAAGGTGGCCATCTCGACGGACGCGCACGCGACGACCGATCTGGAATTCCTGCGCTTCGGAATCGATCAGGCGCGCCGCGGCTGGCTGGAGGCGGACGACGTACTGAACACCCGCAAATGGGGGGATCTGAAAAAACTCCTGAAGAGGGACTGACGCCCATGACACCGAAGCGGGACTTCAAGAAGAACCCGAGCACGAAATTCAAGGACGTGGATGACCTTGGCAAGCAGGAGGCGAAGGACGAAATCGACGCGCTTCGGGAAGGGATCGAATTCCACGATCACAAGTACTACGTGGAGAACGATCCCGTCATCTCCGATTCGGTCTATGACCGGCTGTTTCACCGCCTGCAGGAACTGGAAGAGGCCTTTCCCGAATATCGCTCGGAAAACTCCCCGACCCGTCGGGTCGGTGCCGAACCGCTGGACGAGCTGAACCGGGTCGAGCACACCGCCCCGATGCTCAGTCTTCATGCCGCGCTCGAACAGGAAGCGTTCGACGAGTTCCACGAATCTGTCCGGCAACAGGCCAAGAATGACACCGTCCATTATGTACTCGAGCCGAAGTTCGACGGCGTCTCGGTCGAGATCATCTACGAGGAGGGCCACTTCAAGGAGGGGTCGACCCGTGGCGATGGGCACCATGGCGAAGACATCTCGAGGAATCTCCGCACCATCGGCGCGGTCCCGTTGACCCTGCAAGAGCCGGAACGGTTCCCGCCATTCCTGGCAGTGCGCGGGGAGGTCTTCCTGCCGCGGGAGGGGTTTCAGGCGACAAATCGCGAACGGGTCGAACGCGGCGACAAACCCTACGCGAACCCGCGCAATGCGACGGGCGGGATCCTGCGACGGCTGGAATCGAAGATCGTCGCCCGTTATCCGCTGGACGTCTTCTTCTATGACATTCTGAAGATCCAGGGACAGGAGTTCGACACGCACTGGGACGAATTGCGGCAGCTGCGCGAGTGGGGACTGAAGATCGATCCGCATATGGCTCGTGCGTCGTCCAAAAAGGACGTGGCCGCATACCACGAGAGACTGGGAGCGGAACGTGACGATCTTCCGTACGAGATCGATGGCATCGTTATCAAGGTGGACGACAAGGCGTTGTGGGAGCAACTCGGCACCCGGCATCGCAGTCCGCGCTGGGCGTTGGCCTGGAAGTTTGCCTCACGCGAGGAGATCACCACCCTGGAGGAAGTGGTCGTTCAGGTCGGCCGAACCGGCAAGCTGACACCAGTCGCGTTGCTGCAACCGGTGGATGTGGGCGGCGTCACCGTCAGTCGGGCAACGCTCCACAACGAGGGCGAGGCGCGCCGGAAGGACGTGCGTCCTGGTGACCGGGTGCGCATCGCAAGGGCGGGAGACGTGATTCCCGAGGTCGTCGAACGGGTCCCGCAGCCGGGCAAGGAGCGCGCCGAGGCCTTCCGGATGCCCCGGAAATGCCCGGTCTGCGGCACGGAGATCGTCCGCGAGGGCGCCTACCACGTCTGCCCGAACGGGTTGCGCTGCCAGCCGCAGCTCATCGGCCGCATCTTCCATTACGGTTCACGGTCGGCGATGGACATCGAGGGCCTTGGCGAGGAGACCGCCCGCGATCTGGTCGAGAAGGGGCTGGTGACCGATCTCGCCGACCTCTACGCACTCTCCGTCGATGACCTCCTGCAGTTGGAGGGCGTCGCCGAAAAGACCGCGAAGAATCTGCACGAGGCCATCCAGGAGACGAAGAGGCCGCGGCTCGATCGCTTCCTCTATGCACTCGGCATCCGGCATGTCGGCGAGCGGGTCGCGACGATACTGGCGCAGGAGTTTCAGAGTCTTGACCGTCTGCGCAAGGCCGGCCTGGACGACCTGAAGCGAATGCCCGACGTCGGGCCGGAGATCGCACGGAGCGTGCACACCTTCTTCGAGGAAGCGGAGAACGTGAGGGTTCTGAAACGAATGCAACGGCTCGGCGTCGACGTGCAGGACATGCCCGAGGCGCCGAAGCGGCAACCGCTTCAGGGCAAGAGATTCGTCTTCACCGGCAGCCTCGAAGGTTACACCCGGAGCGAAGCGGAGCAGGCAGTCGAACGGCTGGGCGGCCGGGCGACCTCGAGTGTCAGCGGAGAGACCGACTACGTCGTGGCCGGCGAGGAACCGGGCAGCAAGCTCGACGACGCAAAGACGGAAGGCATCGAGATCCTCGACGAGAGGCAATTCGAGGAACTGCTTTCCCGATGAGGATTGTCACGGGACCTCCGCCTGTGGCGGCTCAAGACATCCAGGATACGCCTAGCGCACTGAAGTCATCCCGCTCGCCCTGATCCCTGAACTCGGGCGTGCGGAACACATGGGTGTAGGCCAGGCGCACCCGCCCCGGGCCCAGCACGGCGCCCACCCCGGAGACGCGGTACAGGCGACCTTCCCCGGGCTTGCATCGCGCCGTTCATCGTGACGCCAATGGGCGTCGTCATTTCGATGCTGCCGTTGCCGGACCGGAATGGACCGGCTTAACCGGATTGACACAATTATCTGCGATCCTCCGC
>JAGTVE010000037.1 GCA_018224485.1 Thioalkalivibrio sp.
CGCAAACGGCGAACCAGTCACTTGCGGCACATCCTGCCGGGATGTTATGCACAAGTGGCGCCGGGGCAGCGAAAAAATGCGGTTTAGCCTTCATAGCTTTGCGCGATCCGCATGAAGTAGCGACAAGTCATTGAATTAAAAATAAAAAGAAAGATTGAACATTTTTTAGCCAGGCTAATACAAGTCCTTGTAGGACAAGCCTCTGCGGATTCTGCCCCGGCTCTTTCCACAGAGTTATCCACAGGATCCGTGGATAACCCGGCGTAGGCGAGGCATCGCTCACAGCGCCATCGCGTACACTCCCGGCATGCGCCACCAAGCCCTCGTCCGCGTCGCCGTGGACCGCCCGCTGGACCAGCTCTTCGACTACGCGTGTGCAACGGACCCGTTACCAGAGCCAGGTCAGCGCGTGCGCGTGATCTTCGGCCGCAGCGAGCAGACCGGCATGGTGATGGAGACCGGACAGCCCCCTGCGGTTGATCGCGCGCGCATCCGTCCGCTGGAGACGATCCTCGACCCCGGCCCGATCCTCTCCGGACCCATCCTCGAACTCCTGCGCTTCGCGTCCCGCTACTACCATCACCCGATCGGCGAGACCGTGCTGAATGCCCTGCCCCCGGGCCTGCGCAAGGGAGCGTCCCTGCCCTGCCCGGCGCCGGCCGAGCCGCGGTGGCGGCTCCGGCCAGAGGAGGCGCATCCACGGCTCGGACCCCGGCAGCGCGCGATCGTGCAGGGCCTGGAGACCTCCGGCACGGCCCTGGCCCTGGAAGCCCTCGCCGACCTCACGGGGCTGGCGCTGCGACGGGCGGAACTTCAGCGACTTGCCGACCTGGGCCTCGTGGAGGCCATTGCCGACCGGTCCGTAGAACCGCCATCCGCAAGCCCCGCCGTAGCGCTGACCCCGGATCAGCGGCGGGCAGTGACCGCCATCGAGGCGGAATTCGGCACACCGGCGGCCTTCCTCCTGGACGGCGTCACCGGCAGCGGCAAGACCGAGGTCTATCTCGAGGCCGCGGCAACGGCGATCGCGCGGGGGCTGCAGGTGCTGGTGCTGGTCCCGGAGATCGCACTGACCCCGCAACTGGTCCGGCGCGTCAGTCAGCGCTTCCCCGGCCAGGTCGCCGCGCTGCACTCCGGACTTCCGGCGGGCGAACGCCTGCGCGTCTGGGATGCCGCACGCCGCGGCGACCGGGCGCTTCTGCTCGGGACCCGGTCTGCGCTGTTCACGCCACTGCCGGCGCTCGGGCTGCTGATCGTCGACGAGGAGCACGACCCGGCATACAAGCAGCAGGACGGACTGCGCTATCACGCCCGCGACCTGGCGGTGATGCGCGGTCACATCGAGTCGGTTCCGGTGGTCCTCGGCTCGGCCACCCCGACGCTCGAGAGCCTCGCGAAGACCCGCGACGGGCACTATCGGCATCTGGCTCTCGGCACGCGACCGGACGGCACCCTGCCACCCCCGGTCCAGTGCGTCGACACCCGCGTGCACCGCACCGACGAGGGACTCACAACCCCGCTGCTCGACGCGATGCGCACCACGCTGGACGACGGCCGCCAGTGCTTCGTGCTGCTGAACCGGCGGGGCTTCGCGCGCGTCCTCGCCTGCGAGCACTGCGGCTGGGTGGCCGACTGCCCGCACTGCGACGCGCGTCTGACCGTGCACGCGGCCGCGGGCCGCTCGATCTGCCACCTCTGCGGCTTCAGCCAGCCGCTCGCCGAGCACTGCCCGGAATGCGGCCAGCTACTCAGCCGGCAGGGATTCGGCACCCAGCGCCTGGAACGCGCGCTGTCGCGCCACTTCGCCGGGGTCCCGCTGGTGCGGCTCGACCGCGACAGCATCCGTCGTCGGGGCGAGCTCGAGCGCTGCCTGGAGGCCATCCGGCAGATGGATGCCGGCATCGTCGTCGGCACCCAGATGCTCGCGAAGGGGCACGACTTTCCCCGCGTCGGCCTGGTCGGGGTCATCGACGTGGATCAGGGGCTGTTCAGCGTCGATCTGCGCGCGGCGGAGCAGACGCTGCAGCTGGTGCTGCAGGCGGCGGGGCGTGCGGGGCGCTCCGGGGATCCCGGCGTGGTGCTGGTGCAGACCGGGCATCCCGAGCACCCGCTGATGCAGTCGCTCCAGCACGGCGACTATGCATCGATGGTGGCTCCGCTGCTCGACGAGCGCCGCGCGGCCGGAATGCCGCCGTTCGGCTTCCTGGCCCTGGTCCGCGTAGACGGACCGACCGCGGAGGCCAGCGTCCGGCAGGCGGAGGCGATCGCCCGGCAGCTGCGCGGCCATGCCCGGGGGGTCCGCGTCCTCGGCCCGGCACCGGCACCGCGGCACCGCGTGAACCGCCGCTACCGCGAGCAGATCCTGCTCGCCTCCCCGACCCGCAAGGCGCTGCACCACACCCTCACCGCGGCCCGCGACCGCTGGCAGCAACATCCCCCACCCCGCAACCTGCGGATCAGCATCGACGTCGACCCGGTCACCCTCGCCTGACCCGACACCGCCTCCCCAGCCCATGGGAGCGACTTCCCGTGGGAGCGACTTCCCGTGGGAGCGGCTTCCAGCCGCGATGCCAACCCCCAATCGCGACCAGAGGTCGCTCCCACATCCAGCAGCACCCCCGCCCGTGGGAGCGGCTTCCAGCCGCGATGCCCCACGCCCCCACGCCCCATTCGGTTAGACTATCCCGCTTGTCTTCTGTAACCGGTTACACCACCTTGAAAGAGACCCTCGAGCAGGCGCTGGAGTCGGCACTCACCCAACTCGTGCGCGACGGCATCCTGCCGGCCGACCACGGGGTGGAGGCGC
>JAGTVE010000038.1 GCA_018224485.1 Thioalkalivibrio sp.
ATGGGAACGTCGCGACTCCCTCCCAGCCTGCAGACCCCGAACCCGCCGAGCCCGCCGCGCGGTCTCTGAGGGCGACCTTCGTGTGTCTGTTCCGGGATCCCGATGCGTGATCAGTCCCGGTGCTTGGTGCGCCGCTCCCGCAGCAGGATCTCGGCCGAGATCGTACCCTCTTCCGGCGGGTCCAGGCGGAAGCCAACCTTGCGGCAAACTCGCTGCATCCCCTCGTTTTCGGCGAGGATATCGGCCGTGATGCGCACGATACCCTCTTCCCGTGCGATGTCCGTGAGTCGTCTGAGCAGTTCGGTCCCGATGCCCTGCCGTTGGTCCTGATCGTTGATCAACATCGAGAATTCCGCGTGGCTGCTGTCGTTCAACCGACTCCAGCGTCCCACACCCAGGATTCGACGCTCATCGTCAGCGGGATCCCGGTAGACCACCACCAGCGCCATCTGCCGGTCGTAATCCGTGAAGCAGAGCCGCGTGAGCCTCTCGTGCGCGACACGCTGGCTTATCTGCATGATGTGGAAGTAGCGCAGATAGACGCTGCGTTCGGAGAGCGTCTTGTGGAACGCTGCCAGCAGGGGTTCATCCTCGGGCCGGATCGGCCGTATGGTGACACGCCGACCATCGTGTAACGTCCAGTCAGAGGCATATTGAGCCGGATATGGGCGGATCGCCAACGGTGGCAGGGTGGCGAGATCAAGGTCGGCATCGTGCAGCAGCACGCGTGCGTCCAGGGCGCTGATCGTGTTCGCACCGTCTCCGGTGTCCGGCGAGGCGAGGAGGGGGTTGATGTCGATCTCGCGGATCTCCGGGTGCTCGACGATGAGTTGACTGAAGCGGACCAGCAGTCTTTCGAGCTGGGCCAGATTGACGGCAGGACGGCCGCGAACTCCCTTCAGGGCCTCATGGATTCGTGTCTGCTCCATCAACCTGCGGGCCAGGGTCGTGGTCAGCGGCGGGAGGGCAACAGCCGTGTCGCGCAACACCTCCACCATCTGGCCACCCGCGCCGAACAGCAACACGGGTCCGAACTGGGGATCCGGGCTGCTGCCCAGAATCAGTTCGTAGCTTTCGTCGCGGTTCACCATGGGTTGCACGGTCACGCCCTGAAAATGATCCGCTCCGGCACGTTCGGCGACGGATGACTGAATCCGCCTAAAGGCCTCGGTCACGGCTCCGGCATGCGTCAGGTTCAGGCGTACGCCCCCCACGTCGGTCTTGTGGGTCAGCGTCTCAGAATGCAGTTTCAGCACCACCGGATAGCCGATGTCCGCGGCTTGCCGGACGGCCTCTTCGGCGGTAGCGGCCAGGCGGGTCTCCACGATCGGTATCCCGTAGGTCTGGAGCAGGGTCTTGGATTCGAACTCGGTGAGCAGCGTCCGCCTCATCTCTCGCGCTGTCTCCAGCAACCGCTGAACCCGGGCCTGGGCGACCCCGATTTCTTTCCGGCCCATCGCGAGGGTGGGGGTCTCGTAGAGGGCCTTCAGGTTGCAGTGATAGCGCCACATCAGGTTGAACAGGTGTGCGGCGGCATCGGGTTGCGAATAGGTTGGAATGCGCGCCTGGTTGAGGAGGTTGGTGCCGGGAAAGACCTCGGCACCGCCCATCCAGCTTGCGAGGACCGGCTTCTTCAGGCCCTCGGCCTCACACTTGATCAATTCCGCCGTCCGGGTCGGATCGGTCATGGCCTGCGGGGTCAGGATCACGAGGATGCCGTCGGCATTGGGGTCTACCGCGGCGCGTTCGAAGGCGAGGGCATACCGCTCCGGGTCCGCGTCTCCAAGGATGTCGATGGGGTTGCCACGACTCCAGTGCGCCGGCACCACCTCGTCCAGTGCATTGATGGTGTCGTCCTCGAGCGGGGTCAGCTCGCCCCCGCCCTGGATCAGCGAGTCCGTGCTGAGGACCCCCGGCCCACCCGCGTTGGTCAGGATGGTCAGGCGCGGACCCTGCGGCAGGTGGATCTGTTTGGCGAGGACTTCCGCGACATCGAACATCTCGGCAAGGGAATCGACGCGCAGTACGCCGCAACGTCGGAACGCGGCGTCCAGTACACGGTCGCTGCCCGCGAGCGAACCGGTGTGAGAGGCGGCCGCCTTGGCCGCCGCCTCCGTCCGACCCGCCTTGATCACGATGATCGGCTTCGTCAACGCGACTTCGCGGGCCGCGGAGAGGAACGGACGCGCATCCCCGATGCTTTCCATGTAGATGACGATGCTGCGGGTGTTCGGGTCATCCCCGAGGTAGTAAATGAGATCGCCCCAGTTCACGTCGAGCATCGAACCGATCGACGCGAAATTGCTGAAGCCCACATTCTCGCGGCGGCTCCAGTCCAGCACAGCCGTGCCGACCGCGCCGCTCTGGCTGATGAAGGCGACGTGGCCCGGCTGGGCCATCACGCCGGAGAAGGTCGCGTTCAATCCGGTGCGTGGACTCATAACCCCCAGGCAGTTCGGCCCGATAACGCGCAGCGCGCTGTTGCGCAGTGCCTGGCGGATCTCGTCCTCCAGGGCGAGGCCTTCGGGCCCAATCTCGCGGAAGCCTGCCGAGATCACGATTGCGCCGCGTACATCATTCGCGACGCATTCGCGGATTACGCCGGGTACAGTGGCCGCGGGCGTTGCCACGATCGCGAGATCCACCGGCTCCGGCACCTCCGATATCGACGGATACGCCCGGATGCCGAGGACGCTGCGACGCTTTGCATTCACCGGATAAACGGTGCCGCCGAAGGGGTGGCTGAGCAGGTTCCAGAACAGGGTGCGGCCAACGCTACCGGGTCGGTCGGTGGCACCGATGAGTGCGATCGACCGTGGCGCGAAGATCGCGCGCAGGTGCAGATAGTCGGAACGCAGGATGTCGTAGGAGGGATCCGTGTTTGTGGCGGGAGTTGCAGTCATGGCGGTCCATGGGTTGGGGCGGGTTGCCGTACGGGGGCGGTCGAAGCTTGCGCCGGGATGTCCAGGCAGTGCCGCTCCTGTGCCCGCCGATTATGCTGCGTTGCAGCATGCAAGACTAGCGACTTCCGCAGCGGGTAACAATATTCGGTTCGATATTTCGGTGCGGACACCGTCCGTAAACGCGGACGCTCCATCCGTTCAGTGGCAAAAAATACGGTTTTTATTCTCTATACTTTGGGCACACACTTGTTGGAGACCACCGATGCCGAGAGGCCTTCGTTCCGGATGCAATGGCCTTCTGGCCGCCGGCCTGCTGCTGGCGGGCCTGCTCAGCTTTGCCACCACGGCCGCTGCCGATGATGCACTGCGACCGTTTATCCTGGCGCCGGAAGGAACGGGTGCCCCGGACGCCCGGCTGAATCAGGCGCGCGGCGCCCTGGAAGATGCCGGCTTCGTGGTCGTGGGCGAGTACGCTCCCCATTCGCAGGCCCAGGTGCTGGTCGTCACCAGCGACGCATTGCGGCAGGCGGCCGCCGCGACAGACTCCGCGGCCTATGCCGCCGCCCAGCGGGTTGCGGTGACCTCCACGGATGAGGGTACCGAGCTGGCCTACACCAATCCCCGTTACATGGCCGCTGCGTATCGCCTGGACGAAGATCTCGACGGCGTGGCCAGTGCGATGGAGGCCGCCCTGGGGCGTGCCCGCGATTTCGGTTCCGAGGAAGGCATGTCGGTGCGCGACCTGAACCGTTACCGCTACATGTTCGGCATGCCGAGGTTCCATGATCGCCTGACGCTGGCCACGCATCCCAGCCATTCGGCGGCGGTCGCCGCGGTCGAGGCCGGTCTAGCGGCCGGGGCAGGGGATACCGCTCAGGTGTACCGGATCGACATTCCGGGACAAGACCAGGTGCTGTTTGGTGTCGCGATTCTCGATGGCGATGGCGCGGACGCCTACATCATGGAGAAGATCGATCGCCAGTCGCCCCGCCATACCCCGCATCTGCCCTACGAGTTGCTGGTGGACGGCAACACGGTCGAGACCATGGATGGCCACTTCCGCATTGCGCTCAGCTTTCCCGATCTCTCGATGATGGGCA
>JAGTVE010000039.1 GCA_018224485.1 Thioalkalivibrio sp.
CAGGCCTTCGTGGTGCTGGAGGGGCGGCCGCCGGGACCGTCCGGCGGGTAAGTGCGCCCTTGCCCGAGCCGGTATACTCTGCCGGCATGAGGCGACCGAAGACCGCATCCTTTCCCACGCTGGAAGACTTCGTCGGCAATACCCCGCTGGTCCGGTTGCAGCGACTGGCCGACGGGTTGCCGTCGCCAGTGCTGGTGAAGCTCGAGGGCAACAATCCCGCGGGCTCCGTGAAGGACCGGCCGGCCTTGAACATGATCCTGCAGGCCGAGTTGCGCGGCGAGATTCGCCCGGGCGACACGCTGATCGAGGCGACCAGCGGCAACACCGGCATTGCGCTGGCCATGGTCGCGGCGATAAAGGGCTACCGCATGCTCCTGATCATGCCCGAGAACATGTCGGCCGAGCGCCGCGCCGCAATGAAGGCCTACGGCGCGGAGATCATCCTGGTCACGCGGGAGCAGGGCATGGAGGGAGCGCGTGACCTGGCCCAGAAGCTGGAGGGTGAGGGCCGTGGCAGGGTCCTCGACCAGTTTGCGAATCCGGACAATCCCGATGCGCACTACCGCGGCACCGGACCGGAGATCTGGCGCGACACGGACGGCGCGGTCACGCATTTTGTCTGTTCCATGGGGACCACGGGCACCATTATGGGTACCTCGCGCTACCTGAAGGAGCAGGATCCCGCGGTCGCCATCGTCGGCGTACAGCCCACCGAGGGCTCCGCGATTCCCGGCATCCGGCGCTGGCCCGAGGCCTATCTGCCGTCGATCTTCGACGCCTCGCGGGTGGACCGGACCCTGGACATCAGCCAGCAGGAGGCCGAGACGATGATGCGCCGGCTGGCCGCCGAGGAGGGGATCTTCGCCGGCGTGTCCTCCGGCGGTTCGGTCGCGGCCGCACTCAAGGTGGCTGCAGAGGTCCGCGACGGGCTGGTGGTCGCGATCGTCTGTGACCGGGGTGACCGCTACATCTCGACCGGCGTGTACCCGGCATGAGCAGCGGGCCGGTACTCGTCTTTGACCTGGAGACGGTTCCCGACATCGACGGCGCGCGCCGGGTCCACGATTTCGAGGGGCTGTCCGACGCCGAGGTGGCCGAGGCACTGTTCGCGCTGCGCCGCATCCGGACGGGCACGGAATTCCTGCAGCACCCGCTGCAGCGCGTGGTCTCGATCGGGGTGCTCTACCACGGTGGCGATCAGGTCAAGGTCTCGGCATTCGGGCGCGATGGCGAGGACGAGGCCGAACTGCTGCGCCAGTTCTTCGACGTGATCGAGAAGCGGACCCCGACCCTGGTCAGCTGGAACGGTGGCGGTTTCGATCTGCCGGTGCTGCACTACCGCGCCCTGCTACACGGTGTCGCCGCGCCGCGCTACTGGGACCAGGGGGACGAGGACCGCAGCTTCCGCTACAACAACTATCTCAGCCGTTTTCACTGGCGCCACATCGATCTGATGGACGTGCTCGCCGGATATCAGCCACGGGCGGTGGCCGGCCTCGACATGATCGCCTCCCTGCTCGGGCTTCCCGGAAAACTGGGGATGGACGGCAGCCGGGTCTGGCCCGCGTGGCGGGACGGGGACCGCGCCGTGATCCACGATTACGTTGAACACGACGTCCTGAACACCTACCTGATCTTCCTGCGCTTCGAGCGGATGCGCGGCGCACTGAGCGCCGAGGGGCTGGAACGGCGCGAGGCGTTCCTGCGCGACTACCTTGCGCAGCAGCGGCGGCCGCACCTGGACGCGTTTCTCTCGGCGTGGAGCGGCGCAGGTCCCGCGCGCGCCAGCGCATGAGCATCGACCGCAGCCCCTTCGAACTCCGGATCGACGACCTGACCCTGGACGGGCAGGGGGTCGGACGCCGCGAAGGCAAGGCCTGCTTCGTACCCGGTGCGTTGCCCGGCGAGCGCGTGCGGGTGGTCCAGACCCAGCGCAAGCGGAACTACGACAGCGCGCGGCTCGAGTCGGTGCTGGAACCGGCGCCGGAACGGGTGGAGCCCCCATGCGAGTGGTTCGGCGTCTGCGGCGGGTGCCGGCTGATGCACGCGGACATCGGGCTGCAGCGGGAGCTGAAGGAGCGGAGCCTGTTCGAGGCCCTGTCCCGGATCGGGCGGGTCAGCCCGGAGCGACGGCTGGAGGCCCTGGTCGGCGATACGCTGGGTTACCGGCGCACGGCCCGGCTTGGGGTCAAGTACGTGGCCAAAAAGGGGGGCACGCTCGTGGGCTTTCGCGAGCGCGCGGGTCGTTACCTCGCGGACATGTGGGACTGTCCCGTGCTGCACCCCGCGCTCGGTGAGCGGATCGGCCAGCTGCGCAGGCTGATCGACGGGCTGGACGCGCGCGAGCGGATCCCGCAGATCGAGGCGGTGGTGGACGATTCCGGCACCGCCGCGCTGGTCTTCCGGCACCTGCAGCCGCTCTCCGAGGCGGATGGCCACCGGCTTGCGGAGTTCGCCGAGGCGCAGGGGCTGCAGATCCATCTGCAGCCGGCGGGGCCGGACAGCGTGCACTACCACGCCGGGCCGCGTACCGGCCTGTCCTACGGCCACCCGGATTTCGATGTGACGGTGGACTTCACGCCGCTCGACTTCATTCAGGTGCATGCGGGGATCAATCGCGCGATGGTGCGTCGGGCGCTCGACCTGCTGGAGCCCGAGGCGGGTTCCCGGGTGCTCGATCTCTTCTGCGGGCTCGGCAACTTCACGCTGCCACTGGCGCGGCGCGCCGGCGAGGTGGTCGGTGTCGAGGGCGACGCGCGCATGCTCGAGCGCGCGCGGGTCAGTGCCGAGGGCCAGGGTATCCTCAACACCCGGTATATCCGCGCAAACCTCGACGACGAGGTGCTCGGCGACCGGCCATGGCTGCGCGAGCCCTTCGACCGCGCACTGCTGGACCCGCCCCGGACCGGTGCCGCGGCGGTGGTCGAGGCGCTGGGCCCGACCGCGATTCCGCGCCTGCTGTACGTGTCCTGCAATCCGGCCACGCTGGCCCGGGACGCCGAGCGGCTGGTGCATCACTTCGGTTTCCGGCTGGAGGCGGCGGGGATCATGGACATGTTTCCGCACACGGCGCACGTGGAGTCCATGGCCCTGTTTACCCGCACCTGAGACTCGGCCGGCGGCGAGTTTCGTGCCTGCGGGGCTGCGGTTATCATCACCGGTTGATCGCGGGCGGGCGGTACCGCGGACGCGAGAGGATGGAGGTCGGTATGCTGGAGATCGTGAGGGCGGGCGGCTGGCTGATGGTCCCGATCATTCTGTGTTCGGTGATCGCGATGGCCATTGTGCTGGAACGCCTCTGGTCGCTGCGCCGCTCGCGGGTGGTCCCCCAGGGCCTGCTGCTGACGGTCTGGGAGCAGGCTCGCGGCGGCGGGCCCGGTGCCGACATGCAGTTGCAGCGGCTGCGCGCAAGGTCCCCGCTGGGTCGGGTGCTGGCGGCCGGACTGGCGGCACAGGACCGGTCGCGGGAGGTGATGAAGGAGACCATCGAGGAGACCGGGCGGCGGGTCGCATACGAACTGGAGCGCTTCCTGAATACCCTCGGCACGATCGCGATGATCACGCCGCTGCTGGGGCTGCTTGGCACCGTGGTGGGGATGATCGAGGTCTTCAACGTGATCACAGACGTTGGCGTCGGCAGTCCGCGTGACCTGGCCGGCGGCATCTCGCAGGCCCTGGTAACCACCGCCGCCGGCATTGGCGTGGCGATCCCGACGCTGATCTTCCACCGCTACTTCCGCGGCCGGGTCGACGAACTCGTGCTGGAGATGGAGATGGAGGCCGTGAAGCTGGTCGAGGTGATGCACGGCGAGCGCAGCGCCTCCGGAGTGGGTCCGGCCACATGAATTTCCGCAGGCCACGCAATGACGAGGCGGGGATCAATCTCACGCCGCTGATCGACGTGGTATTCCTGCTGCTGATCTTCTTCATGGTCTCTACTACCTTCGATCGCCACGCCGACATCCAGCTGCAGCTTCCGTCCGCCGAGCGCGAGCCGGTGGCCACGGAACGCGAGTGGGTCGACATCCTGGTCGATGCCACGGGACAGTACTACGTCAATGGCCGCGAGCTGGTGAACCGCCGGCCTGAGACCCTGGAGCGGGCGGTGGTGCAGGCGCTTGCCGAGCGGCCCGATGATCCCGTGCTGATCCGCGCGGATGCCGGCACGACCCACCAGTCGGTGGTCACTGCACTGGACGTGGTGGGCCGGCTCGGCGTCACCGCGGTCTCGATTGCGACGGTCGGAACCGGACCGGATGCAGAGTAGTCCCCGGACACGGAACGTGAGAGGCGGCGCCGGATCCCCGTCGGACACCCCGACCACGTGGCGGCGCGGCCCGCAACCGTGGTGCCGGAGCCCAATCCGTTGAAATCGGATCCCGGTTACCGAGCGGCGTTCGGGCCGGTATGGCGTGCGGTCCTGCGCGACTACCGCGCGGGCGAGGGTCACCGTGCGCGTGCCCGCCTCGGGTTTTTGACACCGCCGAAGGGACGCGGCCGCGTGGTCTGGATCAAGGCCGGGGCGGGCCCGGATTCTCTCCGCCTCGGCGTGGAGCTGCTGGGCGCGGTTCGCGACCGGCGCCGCGACGTGCGGGTGGTGCTGACCTTCGAAGAGGATGATCCGGCGCTGCTCACCCGCCTGCTGCAGCCGTGGCCGAAGGTCGGGATCGGATACGGGCCCTGCGACCGCCCGAGAGTGGTGACCCGCGTGCTGGATCGCTTTCAGCCCTGCGGCATCATCGTCGCGGAATCGACGCCGCCGGAGAACCTGCTGCGAAGAACCTTGGCGCCGGTGGCCGTGGTCGGCGGTGCCGCGGCCGTACCGGTCGCCGCGGCCTGGCCGCTGTCCGCGGCGGATCGCGCCGGCTGGCAGGAAACCGGTCAGGCCGGTGAGCTGATGCCTGCCGCGGATCCCCAGGCCCGCTTCGCCGAGGCCCAGGCGGACGTGGTGCTCCGCAGTCTCGCGGGGGCCGGTGAACGGCGCCTGTGGTGGTGGCACGGCACCGCGGCACAGTGGCCGGCGTGGCTGGAGGCGTGGCAGGCATGGCCGCCATCCGGCGATGACATCCTGATGGTGAGTCTGGAGGGCGGCGGGTCCCCCGCGGAGGCCACGCTGAAGGCGAGTGCCTGGGATCGCACGGGCCTGCCGGGAGGGACCCTGCTGCACGTGGATGATTCGCGCTGGCATGCCGCGGCAGCGAGCGCGGCCCACGGCGTGCACCTCGCATACCCCGGACGCGACGTGCTCTGGCAGGCCCTGGCCGCAGGTTCGGCGCTGAGTCTCGGCGCGCAGGCAGACGTCGATGGCCTGCCGGTGGCGCTCCTCCCGGCCCCGGCCGGGGTCACCGGCCACTGGCAGGAGCTGCGGGGTGACGAGGCCCTGCGCCGGAGGCGGGGCGACGCGGCGCGCCGCCGCTTCTGGGAGGAACGGCGCCAGGTCGATGCAAACCTGACGGCCCTGATGGACCGGGTGTGGATGTGGTAGAGCGGTGGTTGTGGCGACAGTGGAGCCAGCGCGGTCCCTTTGCCGCGGCCATGTTCCCGCTGTCGCTGATCTACGCGGGGATCGCGAACTGGAAGCGCAACCGGCTGGAGCAGATCCAGCGCCACGTCCTCCTGCCGGTGAAGGCGGTGATCGTGGTTGGCAATCTCACGGTGGGTGGCAGCGGGAAGACGCCGATGACCGCGTGGCTCGCGGGGCGGCTGCGGGATGCCGGCTACCGTCCGGGCATCGTCAGCCGTGGCTACGGACGCCGCGACAGGGCCGCCAGCGTGCTGGTGGGCCCCGGCGCCGATCCGGCGGCGGTCGGGGACGAGCCGATCATGCTGGCACGGCGCACCGCGTTGCCGGTCTGGGTGGACCGGGACCGGGTGCGGGCAGCTCGCGCGCTCGCGGAGCAACAGGACGTGGACGTGGTGATCTCCGATGACGGGCTGCAGCATCACCGACTGCCAAGGGACATCAGCATCCTGATGGTCGACGGCCGGCGCCGATTCGGCAACGGTCTGTGTCTCCCCGCGGGTCCGCTGCGTGAGCCCCGTTCGGCGGCCGGGCGGGCCGATTTCGTGGTGGTCACGGGCGGGAGCCCCCAGCCTGGCGAGTACGGAATGCACCTCTCGCCGTCGACGGTGCTGCGGCGGGTGGATCGCCCGGCCTCCACGCGACCCGTGCAGGAACTGGCCGGGCAGGCCGCTCACGCAGTGGCGGGAATCGCCGATCCCGAGCGGTTTTTCGGCGCCCTCGAGGCCGCAGGCATCGAGGTGGTGCGGCATCCCTTCCCGGATCACCACCGCTTTCGGGCGAGGGACATTGTCTTCGATGATGAGGTCCCGGTACTGATGACCGAGAAGGATGCCGTAAAATGCCGGGACTTCGCCGATGAGCGGCACTGGTACTGGCCGGTCTCGGCACAGCCCGAGGCTGGCCTGGAACAGGCGCTGCTGCACCGCCTCGAGACATCCATTCGGCTCAAATATCTGGGGTAACACAAGATGGACAAGCGCCTGCTCGATATTCTCGTCTGCCCGATCACCAAGGGCCCGCTCCACTACGACCGCGAGGCACAGGAGCTGATCTCGCTCTCCGCCGGTCTGGCCTACCCGATCCGCGACGACATCCCGGTGATGCTCGAGGACGAGGCCCGCGTGCTCTCGGAAGAGGAAAAGGAGCGTTGGCGGGGGAAGTGACGGGTCGCGGGGGGTCTGGGACGGCGCCGGAGGGCGGTTCAGCGACTTGGGTTTCGGCGCTTTTTGTTGCCGCGCTCCCGGAGAGACGTGATGGCAATGGACGGATATGTGGTGGTGATTCTCGCGCGGATGGCTTCC
>JAGTVE010000040.1 GCA_018224485.1 Thioalkalivibrio sp.
AGCGCGCTCTCGAGCCCGGCGAGCGACGCGAGTGAACCGGAGATCCGGGCATCGCCGGTCTTCTCGTTGCGGCCGAAGGGCTGGCCGCGCGCGTCCGAGCCCTCGTACGCGCCGGTGAAATAGTCGACCAGGAACCTGCGGTGTGCGAAGGGTTCGTAGCCGGCCGCGATGATGTCGCGGTCATCGAAGCCCAGGCCGATGTCGTCGTGGCAGCGCACGTAGTTCAGCCAGGTCGCGCGGTCCAGCTTGTTCGGGAGGCTCTGGATGCCGAGATTCAGCAGGCGGGCATTGCGGGTGGCCATCGCGTCCCAGAGCAGGGCCATGAAGGTCGCGTTGTAGGCGATCTCGCACTCCTTGGCGATCACCGCGTCCTCGCCGAAGTACTTGATGATCTCCAGCGGCGCGACGATGGCCTCCGCGATGAACAGTACGCCCGGCGCGGTCACCTGGCAGCAGTCCTTCATCAACTGCAGGATCAGGTGTGCCTCGCGCTCGTTCTGGCTGGTGGTGCCGATCTTCTTCCACAGGAAGGCGACCGCGTCCAGGCGCAGGATGTCCGCGCCCTGGTTGGCCCAGAACAGCAGCACGTCCAGCATCTCGATGAAGACGTCGGGATTCCCGTAGTTCAGGTCCCACTGGAAGGAGTTGAAGACCGTCATCACCCACTGGTCCATCTCCGCGTCCCAGGTGAAGTTCCCGGGCGAGGTCTCCGGGAAGATCTCGGGCATGGTCTCCTCGAACATGTCCGGGATGTCGCGGTTGGGGAAGATGTAGTAGTAGTCCTGGTACTTCCGCTCCCCGGCACGTGCCCGGCGCGCCCACTCGTGCTCGTCGGAGGTGTGGTTCACCACCACGTCCAGCGTCAGCAGCATGCCGCGCCTGCGCATGGTCGCGGCAAGCTGCTGCAATTCCTCGAGCGTGCCGACGCGCGGGTCGATGCGGCGGAAGTCACTGATCGCGTATCCGCCGTCGCTGGCCTTCTCCGGGCACAGCAGCATCGGCATCACGTGCACCATGTTCACGCCCAGTTCCTGCAGGTAGGGCGCGTGCGAGCACACGCCGTCGAGGTTCCCGGCGAAGCCGTCGGCGTACAGCGCCATCGCCACCAACTCCTGGCTCAGGAACCAGTTGTGGTTGTGCTCCCGTTCCTTGTCCTGGGCCTCGAGTTCGGCGGAACGCTCGATATACCGCGACGCCATGACTTCCACCAGCTTGATGCTCTTCTCCCTGAAGTCCTCCCGGGACCCGTACAGGGCATGGAACAGCGAGTGGATCGCGTAGAAGTTGGCCCCCAGCCGGGTGTAGAAATGGCGCAGGTCCTGACGCCGTATCTCCGGCTTCAGCTCATCGAGGATCTCGTTGAGCAGGGAGTGGGATACCTGTTCGTACATGAGGCTCCGGGGGTGCAGGGCGGCCCGGGGCGCGGCGTCACCGCCCCGGGCGCAGGAGTGTGGCGCACATGATCGGCAACCCGAAGCCCCAGCGCAAACGGTGCAGGCGATCCGGCGCCGGGGAAGATCGGCCAGGGGGCTCGCCTACAGCCTTTGCCCCGGCCCCCTGTAGGAGCGGCCTCTGGCCGCGATGGCCCTGGGCACCCCACGCAACGCCGCATCGCGGCTGGAAGCCGCTCCCACAACCCCCCTTTAGGAGCGGCCTCTGGCCGCGATGGCCCTGGGCACCCCACGCAAGGCCGCATCGCGGCTGGAAGCCGCTCCTACAACCCCCCTGTGGGGGCGGCCACTGCCCTCCTACACCCACGCGAGGCCTCCGCGCCCGAATTCCGGCTCCTGGTGGCGCTTCCCTCTGCAGGATCGTCAGTGTGCCGTCGCGGCCTGCCGCGGCGCATGCACCAGCACCGTGCCGGACAGCCAGTCGTGCAGCATCAGCCGGCGCGGATGCAACTGGCTGATGCCAAGGCCGACCAGCACGAGCGCGGTGACGGCGATCGTGACCGCGGCGCCGTATTCCCGGGCGAGGTGAATCACGAAGAGCAGCAGCAGCCATTGCGCGAGCGCGACGAGGTAACGCAGCGTGGCCCTCCAGACAGTCACCGGGCCGCCCGCATCGTCGCGCAGGCGGATCTGCCAGGTCTGCATGCCCAGCGTCTGGCCGGTGCGGGTCCAGAACCAGGCGAGGAACAGCCAGGCGGCGAGCAGGTTCACGGCGAACTGCAAGGGGATCATCGGCCGTCCCACGAGGTTCCCGAGGAACACGAAGAGGAGACCCAGGACCATCCAGAGTGCCAGCAGTAACAGGCCGTCGTAGATCATCGCTCCAAAGCGGCGGACCAGGCCCACGGGCTCGCCCCCCCCGGTCGCGCGCACGGCCATCTTCAGAACACGGACTGGAAGGGAATGACCTCGACCTCTTCGCCGGCGCTGGCGCCGGCGCTCTCCGCGGGCAGACGGATGTAGGCGTTGGCGAGGCTCATCGAGCGAAGCTGGTGTGATCCCTGCCCTCCGGTGGACCGCACCACCCAGCCGCCGTCGCGCTGTTCCAGGATGCCGCGCTGGAAATCGGCGCGTCCCGGCCGCTTGCGCAGGTCCTCCAGCAGCCGGGCCCGCAGCGTCCAGGGCGGGTCCGCGGCAGCACCGCTGAGCCGGAGCAGGGCCGGGCGCACGAAGAGCGAGAAGGTCGCCATCGCGGACACCGGGTTCCCGGGCAGGCCGAGGAACAGGGCCCCCCCGAAACGGCCGAAGGCGAGCGGTCGGCCCGGCTTCATCGCGACCTTCCAGAAGCCGACGCGGCCCTCTTTCTGCAGCAGCTGCGACACGAAGTCGGCGTCGCCGACCGACACGCCGCCGGTGGTCAGGATCAGATCCGCGGTGGCGCCGGCCTGCGTCAGTGCCGAGCGCACCGCCTCCTCGGTATCGGCGATCACCCCGAGATCCACGAATTCCACGGGGTAGCGCGTGAGCAGCGCCGCGAGCGTGTAGCGGTTGCTGTCGTGGATCTGACCGGGGCCGAGCGGCTGCCCGATGGGCACCAGCTCGTCACCCGTGGTGAAGAAGGCCACGCGCGGGCGGCGCACCGCGACGACCTCGAGAATGCCCTGCGAGGCCAGCAGGCCGATATCGGCTGCCGTCAGGCGCCGCCCCGCGTCCAGTATCACGGTCCCGGTCCGGGTGTCTTCGCCGCGTTCGCGGATGTTGGCTCCGGGCGACGCATCCCTCTCGAGGGTCACCTGTGCCCCCTCCGCCACGCTGGCGTGCTCCTGCATCACCACCGTGTCCAGGCCTTCCGGCACCACGGCCCCGGTCAGGATGCGGACACACTCGCCGGAACCAACGCGCCCCTGCCACGGATGCCCGGCCGCGGAGACACCGATCAGGCGCAGGCGGGTTCCGGCCCGGCCATCTTCGGCGCGCAGGGCGTAGCCGTCCATCGCCGAATTGCGCGCCGGCGGCACGTCGATTCTCGCGGCCACGGGTTTCGCGAGCACCCGGTCCAGCGCCGCGGCGATCTTGAGGGTCTCGGTGCCGCCGACGGGGGTGCTCTCGGCCAACACCCGCTCCAGGGCCTGCTCCACGGTCAGCGCATTCGGATCGGATTCGTCCAGGCAAGTGGTCGCGTTGTTCATGCTCAGGTCTCCCTCTGGGGGCCCCGCAGGTCGAGATACTCGCCGATGAAGGCGGCGATCAGACCGATGTCGTCCAGCGGCAGGGTGCGCATGCCGCCGGGTATGGCATCCGGCCGATCGGTGGCGACGGCGACGATGTGGGGGTCCCCGGTGCACAGCAGCGGCTTGCCGAGGGCGGGGCGGTGTATCTCGATCTTCGGGATCGGCTCGCGCTTGAAGCCCTCGACCAGGATCAGGTCGGCCCGGCGCGGGTCGATCCGGCCGATCAGCTCGGGCAGCGACGGATCGGTCTCCTCTCCCGGTGGATTCTCCACCATCAGGGCGAACCGGCGGCTCGATGCGACCAGCACCTGTCCCGCACCGGCCTGGCGGAGCTCGTAGCTGTCCTTTCCCGGCTTGTCCACGTCGAAGTCGTGGTGTGCGTGCTTGATCATCGCGACCTCGAGGCCGCGAGCGCGCAGCACCGGCAGCAGACGGGTCAGCAGCGTGGTCTTGCCGGCCCCGCTCCAGGCGGCGAAACCCAGAAGCGGAATGGGTTGTTCACGGGTGTCGGTGTTCATCTCGGCGTCGGTACCTCGGTTCCGGTCATACCGGAATGCATGCCTGTACGAGGATAACCGAGCAGGCGTGGTATCACACCCGGCAGGCGTTGCTGTGATCCCGCTTTCCGCCCGCGCCCCGGATTCGGGAAACCCGAGCGGCCGGTGATTGTCCATCTCTCGGGGTAGACGCGCACGGCGCGAGCCCTGCGTGTAGGATTGGGTCCGGGTAGCCCGCTAGCGCGACACGGTCTTCGCAAGGGTACTTGGCCCGGCATCACCACGTCCTGAGACCTCCTGGGATACGAGCATGCGCCTTCAGTCGATGAAATCCTGGTTCCGTATGGCCCTGTGGGTCGTGATCCTCGCGGCCGGTGCCGGCTGGCTGCTGGCGGCCTCGGGCGACGAGGAACGCGGGCAGGCGATGCTGCTGACCGTCTCCGACGCAATCGGACCGGCGACGGGCGACTACATCATCCGCGGGATCCAGAGTGCGGAAGACGAAGAGTTCGACCTGATCATCCTGCAGCTGGACACGCCGGGCGGACTGGATTCGGCGCTGCGGGAGATCGTGAAGGAGATCCTGGCCTCCGATGTCCCCTTCGTTACCTACGTGCACCCGGCCGGCGGTCGGGCCGCTAGCGCGGGCACCTACATGTTGCTGGGGTCGCACGTGGCGGCGATGACGCCGGCGACGAACATCGGCTCGGCCACGCCGGTGCAGATGGGCGGCGGATTTCCCGGATTCGATGATGGCGGCGGAACGGCACCGGGCGGCGGCGACGATGCGGAGCCCGAATCGAACGGAGGTGCGGGGGCGTCCGGCGACGAGGCGGCCGAGGAGCAGAACGCGGAGGCCACGGAGACGGACGGGGTGCCCGAGGCGACCGAAGAGGACGAAGAGAAGCGCCGGGGCGAGACCGCGATGGAACGCAAGGTCCTCGAGGACGCGGTCTCCTACATTCGCGGACTTGCCGACCGCTTCGACCGCAATGCCGACTGGGCCGAGGAGGCGGTGCGCGACGGCGCGAACATCGGTGCCCGGGAAGCCCTGGACCGTAACGTGATCGAGTTCGTGGCCAACGACCTCGACGAGCTTCTCGAACAGATGGACGGGCACGCGGTGCGCATGCCCTGGGGCGACCAGGTGCTCGAGACCGGGAACCTCGAGGTAGTCCGCGTGGATCCGGACTGGCGCACCAACCTGCTCGCGGTGATCACCAGCCCGAACGTCGCCTACATCCTGATGCTCGTCGGCATCTACGGCATCATCTTCGAACTCTCCAACCCCGGTGCGATCTTTCCCGGTGTCATCGGCGCGATCTCGCTGGTGCTTGCCTTCTACGCGCTGCAGGTGATGCCGGTCAATTACGCCGGACTCGCGCTGATCCTGCTCGGCCTCATCTTCATGGTCTCCGAGGCCTTCCTGCCGAGTTTCGGCATACTGGGCATCGGCGGCGTCATTGCCTTCATCACGGGCTCAATCATTCTCTGGGACGATCCTGAATTGAATATCTCGCTACCCCTGATCTTCGGTACCGCGCTCGTGGTCGCTGTCTTCTCCATCTGGGTGCTGGGGCGACTGTTCCAGCTGCGCAGAGTGAAGCCGAGCATCGGGCGCGAGGAGATGATCGGCATGAGCGGAGAGGCGCGCGAGGACTTCGACCGCCACGGCCGGGTCTATGTGCACAGCGAACTCTGGACTGCCGAGACCACCGCTCCCGTCGAGTACGGGCAGCAGGTGCGCGTGGTGGGGGTTGACGGCCTTCGCCTGCGCGTCGAACCGCTGCCGGACGACGCGGGCCGGCCCGCGGACGGCCGTTCCTGAGCGAACGGGGATGACGGGCCCCGGCCGCGCGTCTCACGTCAACCATAAAGCCCGGCCGCGGTCCCACGGCCGGTTAGGGACAACCCAAGTGAAGGAGAAGACGGAATGACTGCTGCCTATCTGTTTCCCCTCGTGGTGGTCATCGCGCTCATCGCGATGTCCATCAAGGTCCTGCGTGAGTACGAGCGGGGTGTGGTCTTCTTTCTCGGACGCTTCCAGTCGGTCAAGGGTCCCGGTCTGATCATCATCATTCCCGGGATCCAGCAGATGGTGAAGGTGGACCTGCGCATCATCACCCTCGACGTGCCCGGCCAGGACGTGATCTCCCAGGACAACGTGACGGTGCGGGTCAATGCGGTGCTGTATTTCCGCGTGGTCGACTCGGCCAAGTCGGTGATCCAGGTAGAGGACTATCTCTCGGCAACCAGCCAGCTGGCACAGACCACGCTGCGCTCGGTGCTCGGCAAGCACGACCTGGACGAGATGCTGTCCGAGCGGGACAAGCTGAATGCCGACATCCAGGAGATCCTGGATTCGCAGACCGATGCCTGGGGTATCAAGGTCACCAACGTCGAGATCAAGCACGTCGATCTGGACGAGTCGATGATCCGGGCGATTGCGCGCCAGGCCGAGGCGGAGCGCGAGCGGCGCGCCAAGGTGATCCATGCCGAGGGTGAGGAGCAGGCCGCCGAAAAGCTGGTGTCCGCCGCCAAGATGATGGAAGAGGCGCCGACTGCGCTGCAGCTGCGGTATTTGCAGACGATGGCGAACATGTCCACCAGCAGCCAGACGAGCAGCATCTTCTTCCCGATGCCGATGGAGATAACCAGGGTCTTCGAGGCCCTGACGGGCAAGGGTGCGCAGTCCGCCAAGGCCGGTGACGGGAACGGCTGAGCCGGCCGCCGGAGACACCGGATCCGCGCCGGCCTGCGCGGATCCGGTGCTCGAGCGCTTCCTCGACGAACTTTGGGCGGTCGATGGCCTCGCCCGCCTGACACTCGATGCCTACCGCAGGGATCTCGAGGCGCTCTGCCTGTGGTTGCGGGGGCAGGGGTCGGATCTCGTCAGCGCCAGCCGCTCCGAACTCCTCACCTTCCTCGGGTCCAGGATGCAGGCAGGGAGCCGCCCGAGGTCGGTAGCCCGCTGGCTTTCCAGCCAGCGTCGTTTCTACCGGTTCCTCGTGGCCTCCGGTCTGCGCCGGGATGACCCCACCGCCCGTATCGATGCACCCGCGCTCGGCCGCCCGCTGCCCGGCAGCCTGTCCGAGGGCCAGGTGGAGGCCCTGCTCGGTGCGCCCGATACCGGCAGTCCGGTCGGGCTGCGGGACCGGGCGATGCTCGAGCTGTTGTACGCGACCGGCCTGCGTGTATCGGAGCTGGTCGGCCTGGAACAGTCCCGGGTGAACCCGCGTCAGGGAGTGGTCCGGGTCACCGGCAAGGGCTCACGGGAACGGCTGGTGCCGCTGGGCGAGGAGGCGGCCGACTGGATGGCGCGCTACCTGCGCCAGGCGCGGCCGGAACTGATGCGGGACCGGGCGCCGACCGAGGCCCTGTTCGTCAGCCGCCGCGGCATCGGCATCACCCGGCAGGCCTTCTGGTACCGGGTCAAGGAGCACGCGGCCGTGGCCGGCATCACCTCGGCTCTCTCTCCGCACACCCTGCGCCACGCCTTTGCCACACACCTGCTCGACCACGGTGCCGACCTGCGGGTGGTGCAGATGCTGCTCGGCCACAGCAGCCTGTCCACCACCCAGATCTACACTCACGTCGCGCGTGCTCGCCTGCAGGCGCTGCACGCCCGACATCATCCGCGGGGCTAGTGGGCCATGCGGGAGGTTCAGCACCCGGTTCGCATGCGGCCGGCGGCCGGACACCGGCAGCAGTGATACACTCCGGGCGTCCTCCTCCACCTGACGAGACGGTTGCATGCTGATGATACGAACGATCCTGATCGCGCTGCTGGCCACGCTGGCCATCCCGCCGGCCCTGGCCACTGAAGCGATCGAACGCCGGCTGGCGGAAGTGGTGCCGACGGTGAGTCCGGATGCCATCGAGCCATCGGGCATTCCCGGGGTGTACCAGGTGCGTTTCGGGACCGACGTCTTCTACGTCTCCGAGGACGGCCGTTATCTGCTCCAGGGCAGCCTGATCGACCTCGAGACCCGGGAGAACCTGACCGAGAAGTCGCTGCGCAGTGTGCGCGCAGAGATCTTCGCCGGCATTCCGGATGACGAACTGACCGTGTATGTCCCGGAGAGCGAGGTGCGCCAGGTCATCAATGTCTTCACCGACCCGAACTGTCCCTACTGCCGGCAGTTGCACGGGGAGATGCAGGACTACCTCGATGCGGGGGTGAAGGTGCGCTACTTCATGTACCCGGTGCTGGGACGCGACTCGCCGGAGATCATGCGCGACATCTGGTGCGCGGAAGGCCGCAC
>JAGTVE010000041.1 GCA_018224485.1 Thioalkalivibrio sp.
CTTCCGTTCAGTCCTTTTCGCCCGGAGGACGGATCACCTCGACGCTTACGCGGACGAGACCGCTGTCAAGCATGCCCAGCCTGCCGGCGGCCGCGCGCGACAGGTCGATGATCCGCTCCGTCCGGAATGGCCCGCGGTCGTTGATGCGGACCACCACGCTCTTCCCGGTGTCGTTCCGCGTGACGCGCACGCTGGTGCCGAAGGGCAGCGTCCGGTGCGCGGCGGTCAGGGCCTCCTGATCGAACCGCTCGCCGCTCGCAGTGACCCGTCCATGAAAACGGTCGTGATAGTAGGACGCGATGCCTGCCTCGGTATGGCCGGTCACGACGGCGGTCTGTCCCGCGGAGGAGACGGGGAGCGCTGCAAGGAACATCAGCAGCAGGGCCGCTCGGATGGTCGGTGACATCACTCCAGTCTAGTGGGCCGCGCGGAGGGTTCAACATCCCATCGTCCCGCCGGACACATTGGTGCTGCGTCGGGGCGGTTCGAGGGGGCGCTATTCCCGCCGGGGTCGGGCTTGCTCCGTCGTGTCTGGCCGCGCGGGTCTTCGGTGGGCGCCATTCGTTCTGCCCACCCTGCGACACTCTGTCATCGTCGGAAGGGTCATCGTCGGGGGGCGCCGTGCGCAATCACGGCTAGCCGATCAGCGCGACGGACTTGATCAGGGCGAAGGCCCGGCTGCCGGGCTCGAGCGCCAGGCGTTCGACCGACCAGCTGGTGAGTTCGGCGAGCAGCTGCTGGCCGTCGGCGGTCCGGCTGGTCACCAGGCTGCGATGGGTCCCGGATTGGCCCACGCGCTCGACGGTGACCGGGAGGTGGTTCAGTATGCTGATCCGGTGCGGGTCGTCGAGGGCGAGGCTCACATCGCGCGCCATGATCCGCAGGCGGGCGGTCTGCCCCGGCCGCGAGGCCGCGGAGGGGTAGACCCAAAGCCGCATCCGCTCTGTGCCGAAGGGATGCAGGCCGCGTTCGTTCGCCGTTCCCAGTGTCCCCTCCAGGACCGAGGCGGCGCCGTCTTCGGAAAACAGCGGTGAATCCGGGCGCGCCAGTGCCTGCCGCAGTGATTCGTTGCGCTCGACCCGGCCGCTTTGAAGGAACACCACGCGGCTGGCCAGCCGTTCGACCTCCTCCGGGGCGTGAGTGACCATCACCATCGGTACACGGGCCTCGCTGCCCAGCCGCGCCAGGAAGGGCATGATCTCGCGCTTGGTCTGCGTGTCGAGTGCGGCCAGCGGCTCGTCCAGGAGCAGCAGTTCCGGGCTGGTCAGCAATGCCCGCCCGAGCGACACCCGCTGGCGCTGGCCTCCCGAAAGCTGGTCGATCGGGCGGTCGAGCAGATCGGGGATGCCGAGCATCTCCGTGACCTCGGGCGGCTGCAGGCGCCGCAGATGTTCCGGCGTGCGCCGGTAGCCGTAGAGCAGATTGCCCTGGACCGACAGGTGCGGCAGCAGGCTGTGTTCCTGGAACACGAGACCGATGCGTCGCCGGTGCAGCGGCACGAACTGGCGGCCCCGCTGCCAGACCCGTTCGCCGAAGCGCACCTCCGCGCCCTTCGCGCGCTGCAGGCCGGCGATGATCCGCAGCAGGGTCGTCTTGCCGCAGCCCGAACGTCCGAACAGCGCGGTCACGGCATCCATCGGCAGGTCGAGGTCCACGTCCAGGGTGAAGGTGCCCAGGCGCAGGTGGACCTTCACCGCCAGGCTCATGGCCGGGCCACCCGGAATCGCCGGGTGATGCCGTAGACCACGAACAGGACCAGGAAGGCGAAGATCACCAGCAACAGCGACAGCCGGTGCGCGGATGCGTAGTTCATCGCCTCGGTGTGGTCGTAGATCAGCACCGACAGGACCCGGGTCTCGCCGGGGATGCTGCCGCCCAGCATCAGGATCACGCCGAATTCACCGAGGGTGTGGGCGAAGGTCAGGGTGGCGGCCACCACGAAGCCGCCACGGGTGAGCGGCAGGATCACGGTCAGGAAGCGGTCGACCGCATTGGCGCCGAGACTGCTGGCCACCTCCACCGGTCGTCGGCCAAGATTGTTGAAGGCCTCGGTCAACGGCTGGACCGCGAAGGGCATCGAGTAGATCACCGACGCCACCAGGATCCCCTCGAAGGTGAACGCCAGGTGATGAAGACCCAGGGATTCCAGCGTCCCGCCGACCGCCCCGCGGGGCCCGAGCACGATCAGCAGGTAGAACCCGAGTACCGTGGGCGGCAGCACCAGCGGCAGTGCGACCACTGCCTGAATGGCCACCCGGGCGGGTGAGTGGCCGCTGGACAGCCACCAGGCAATCGGTGTCGCGATGATCAGCAGAATGATCGTGGTGTACAGGCAGAGTCGAAAGGTGAGCTCGATCGCCTGCCAGTCTTCCGGTCCCAGTCCGAGCATGCGGCCGGCCTAGAAACGCGATACCGAGGACTGCCGGCAACCCGGAATGCGCGGCCGGCGGCGAGGTTTCCCGACATCGGCGGCGCGGTTCATCGCGGGATCACGAAGCCGTAGCGTTCCATGGTCCGATGGACCGCATCGGTCTCCATGAACCGGACAAGGCTCCAGGCGGCCTCGTTGTCCCGTCCGCGCTCCGTGATCACGTATCCCTGTGTCAGCGGCTGGTGCAGATCGTCGTCGATCAGGTGGAACGGGTGATCGGCCAGGCCGGGGAATCTTGCCAGGGACAGCGCGATGATCCCGACGTTCGCGGCGCCCGATTCGACCATCTGGGCCGCATGCGCGATGTTCTCGCCGAAGACCAGGCGCGGCTGCACCGCGTCCCATACACCCGTCGCCTGGAGGGCCTCGCGCGCGCGTCGGCCATAGGGGGCGTGCGCGGGCTGGGCGATCGCGACCCGCCGCACGCGCGGGTCCGTGGCCAGATCCGGCAGACGCAGCTCCGAGGCGTCCAGCGTGTTGCTCCAGATCACGATGCGGCCGATTGCGTACACGGCCGGCTCCGTCGCGGCCAGGCCCGCCGCCTGGAGTCGTTGGGGAAACGCGATGTCCGCGGAGAAGAAGAGGTCGTAGGGAGCGCCGTGGATGATCTGCGTGGTCATCTTCCCCGAGGAGCCGTAGATCACCGTGGGTATGGGTCCGGGATGGGTCTCGCGATACAGGGCAACGATGTCATCGAGCGCGTAGCGCAGGTCGGATGCGGCCGCGACGCTCAGGCGCTCGGCGGCGGCGGGAGGGCTCAGCACCATGAAGCAGGCCGCGATGGCCGCGAAGAGACTACGCTTGGTCTTCATGAATTGCTTCCCTCACGGAGTCCGGGCCGGCATGGAGCCCCGCGCACCACTGTCCAGGTCGGACCATGCCAACGGCGTGAATATAACCAAAAGGCGGGGGAAGCCAAAAAGCTCCGGATCATCGCGAAGAGTCAGCAGTTGCTGAAAGACCGCTGGGACAGGGTCTCGATTGCGAGCGCGGCGCGGCCCTGATGCAGGGAGTGCGTCGATTGTTCGTGCCTGCGTGACAAACGGGAAGACGGCTGGCGCCGCTGTGCCACGGGTTCAGTCACCGGAGACGGGGGTGCCCACATCCGCGAAGGGCACCGCGCATGACCACGGCGGTGCCATGGTCCGGCAAAACCCAGGGTCCGGCAAAACCCCGGGTCCGATAAAACGACCACGGGGGCGCCGAATGACGCCCCCGTGCGATGCCGCGATCCGGACTGGGTCCGGTCAGCGCTGCGGCCGTTCGCGCGGATCGACTGCCGGTTCGGCTTCGCGACTCGCCGTGGTCAGGACCGGAACCTCTTCCGCCTCTTCCGAGACCATCTGGTCACCGTCGATCCATGGCGGTGGGCTGTCCGGCCGCCACTCGAGGACCCGCGCGGGCGAGGGGAGGTCGATCTCGCTGATCAGCTGCGAGGCGGAGTCCACGGCGGCCGGGTTCTGGAGGGTTATCACCAGACCGGTTGCGAGCATCAGCAGACCGAGGTCGAACTGCGGATTGCGGGTGGTGGACCGGGATCGGAGCATGAAGCGCATGGGCGTTGCCTCTTCGCGAGATATCTCACCGGACGGTACCGGGTTTCAGGGATGGTGTTCAAGCGTCCGTACCAGGCCTGCGGTTGACGATGGCGCGTTGCTCAACAAGACGGCGGACGTTACAGCTTGTCTCTCGGGAAGACAGTCACTCCGGAGGGGAAGTTTCCCCCAATGCGGCACAATCCCGGGCGGGAGCGCTGCGGTCGCAGGATGC
>JAGTVE010000042.1 GCA_018224485.1 Thioalkalivibrio sp.
GGGCGTGCTCGGCGTGATTGCACTGGCAGGCATCGTGGTCCGCAATGCGGTGCTGCTCGTGGACTTCACCCAGAAACGTCTGGACGGCGGCATGGACGTCCCCGAGGCACTGATCAGCGCCGGCGCGCTGCGCACCCGGCCAATCCTCCTCACCGCCGGCACGGTGGCATTCGGGAGCGGCGCCCTGATCTTCGAGCCCGCCCTGCAGCCACTGGGCCTGACGCTGGTCAGCGGGGTCGTGGTCGGGACACTGCTGACCCTGCTGCTGATCCCGACGCTGTATTTCTCGGCTCTCGGAACGACGTCACGCTAACTATCATGGCGCTGCGCCACCCCTGACGATGAAAGTCTCCCTCCCCCGCGTGCGGGGACAAATCCGCCGGGAGCGACTCGAACCGCCTCAGCCGGGCGGGGGCCTGCGCCAACGGGGCTTTCGGGCCTGCCACAATGCCACCAGGAAGGCGGGCACAAAGACCAGCAGCAGAAACACGATCGCCGGGATCAGACGGTTCAGTGCCTCCGAGAGGTCCATGACCACGGCAAGCCAGGAGAACAGTGCAAACAGGACCCCGGCAACCAGCGTGAACAGCGACACGAAGATCAGGTAGGCCGCAAACGGTCTCTGATCGGGATGCCGAATGCGCAGCACCAGCGGGATGGCCAGGATGAAGAAGGCGATCCAGACGAGAAGGGCCGCGAAAAACGTTCCATTTTCCATCAGCATGTGCCTCCATTGCGTTGCAAGGGTGCCCAGAGCTTGCGGGCCCGTTTGTATCCGGCACTACCCCGCGGCTATCCCGACGTGGTGCCGGGGCCCCGCGCCGGAGCGCCTCCCGTGAGTTGCACGCCATCGCGATCCAGTGACGGCGCCGGAATCGACGCGCGAGGCTCGTACCACCTCCAAACCTAGCACGCTCCGCGTGCGGCGCCCAGCGGGATTTGGCGATCGCTTCAGGCAGAGGTCCGGGGGCCTGTCAGCGTGGGTGGCCGCTATCGCCCATCACCACCGTTCCTGAGCGGGTCGTGTTTGCGCGACACTAGTGGGCCATGACAATGGACCCTCGACATGCCGACCCGAGCCGGGCCGGCATATTCCCGGGGACCTGCGGGGAGATAACACGTGACCGTCGAAATCGCGCTGGTCTTCACCATCGTCGCAGCGGCTCTCTACCTCTTCGCCAGCGAGAGACTGCCGCTGGACATCACAGCGATCCTGATCATGGTGATCGTGATCGCGATTCCGCTGCTGTTCCACTCCCAGTGGCTGCTCGACCGGGGCATCGACCTTGAGTCCGCCTTTCCCACGGTGAGCGAGGGGCTGTCGGGGCTCTCGAGTCCGGCAACGGTCAGCGTGCTCGCGATGTTCATCCTCTCGGGCGGCATCCAGCGCTCCGGGCTGATCCACGTGCTGGGCCAGCGCTTGTTCCCGATGGTCGGCACGTCGGAGCTGCGCATGATCCTGGTCATCGCCGCACTGGTGGGCCTGGTCTCGGGATTCATCAACAACACCGCGGCGGTCGCGGTGGCCATTCCCCTGATGCTGGACATGGCACGGCGCCTGAAGATGCAGGCCTCCCGACTGCTGATGCCGGTGAGCTTCTTCGGCATGCTGGGAGGCACGCTGACCCTGATCGGCACCTCGACCAACATCCTGGCCTCCGCGATACTCGCGGACAGCGAGGACTTCGGCCGCCAGATCGGCATGTTCGAGTTCACGTATCTGGGTCTGCTCGTACTGGGCGCGGGGCTGATCTACTTCATAACCGCCGGCCGCTGGCTGATGCCGAAACAGGACCTGATCCGGCTCGGCGGAGACGAAGACCGCTTCATGATCGAAGTGGGCGTGCCGTCGCACAGCCCATTGATAGACCAGACCCTCGCCGACCACAGGTTCGCGATCAAGGCCTCGGTCGAGGTGCGCAAACTCGTTCGCGGCGAGACCGTGCACATCAAGCGGGCCGAAGAGATCCGGCTACGGCCGGACGACATCATCCAGGTGCGCGCGGACCTCCGGCAGGTGATGGACCTGATCAAGGCGGACGACCTGGAGGTCCTGTCGGTATCCGGAGAATCCAGCCGTGTCCGCGGCGACGGCAAGCTGGTCCGCGTACTGCTCCGGAATTCACGTTTTTTCGAAGGCCGGGACGTCCGCTCAGCAGGGTTCTGGGATCGGTATCAGGCGCGACTGATCGGTCTCGAGAAGGAGCAGCTCGAAGAGCGGCGCATCGCCGATGAGCCGCTCGCGACGGGAGAGATCGCGTTGCTGGAGATCTCCCGCACGGCGCTGGCCCGCCTTCGGGACACGAAGGACCTGGTGATACTGGAGGAGAGCCAGGACGAGTTCGACCCACGGCGCATGTGGATTGCAGGCGGCATCATGGCCGCGGTGGTGCTCGGCGCGGCGCTCACTCCCCTGCCCATTGTCGTCACGGCACTGCTCGGCGTGGTCGCGATGGTCGCCACGAACTGCACCAGCGGGAAACAGATGTACACCGAGGTATCTTGGCCGGTGATCTTCCTGATCGCCGGGGTGATCCCGCTGGGCATCGCGATGACCAAGTCCGGCGGCGCCGATCTTCTGGCAGGACTGCTGGCGGAGCGGGCACTCGGCTGGCACCCGATTCTGGTGCTGATGGCCCTGTACCTGGCGACCACCCTGTTGACCGAAATGGTCAGCAACAACGCCTCGGTGGTGATCCTCGTGCCCGTGGCGATCTCGCTGGGCCACATCCTGCAGATCGACATCTTCGCACTTGCGCTGTCGGTGATGTTCGCCGCTTCCACCAGCTTCCTCACACCCATCGGTTATCAGACCAACACCATGATCTTCGGTACCGGGCTCTACCGGTTCAGCGACTTTGCGAAGGTCGGCATGCCGCTCAATCTGCTGCTGATGGTGGTGACCAGCGTCAGCATCTGGTGGTTGTGGCTGGTGTGAGGTGCAGTGCAAACCCCGCAATATCGCTCCCCTCTCCCGCTTGCGGACAAATCGGTGAAGGCCGGGGACAGATTTGCAATCTGTCCCCGGGGGCGCCGGGAGCGACTCGAACCGCCGAAGGCGGGCCCGAAGGGCGGAGGGCAGGATGCCCGGAGTAACGGGGCCGGGGGTGAGGGCCGAGGCCGGCGCCGCCCCCACCGCAACCGTTAGCCCAGGGTCCGGAGAATCTCGATCAGTGCCTGTTGCGACTGCTCCGGCAGGTAGCGTGATTCCGCCACGCGCCTCGCCAGCAGCCGCCAGTTTTCGGAGCTGTCAAACAACTCGCGCAACAGCGGCTCGGCCTCGTCCTGGTACCCGGCCACCGCCATGGCCACGGCCTGCCAGAACACCAGCTCCTCGTGTGCGGGCGCCATGGAAACCGCCATGGAGAAATCACGCAGCGCGGCCCGGAGATTGCCGTTGCGCAGATGGTGATCGCCGCTGCTGTTGTGATGAAAGGCCTTCTTCAGGGTTATCAGCCGCTCCAGTTCCCGCAGCGGCTCATCGTGATCCTCGACGCGGAGATCGAAAAGCACGTCCAGGCCGGGGTCACCCGAGGCAACCCCATCGACGACGATGACGGCAGCGGAGCGCCGGCCGCGCAGATCCCCCCCGGCCGCCTGAGCGGAGCCGAGGCTCACAAGCAGGCGATCGACGAAATCCCCCTTGGACGCCTCGAAGGCCTTTCCCATCTCCGTCCAGATGCCGGGTTCCATCAGCATGTTTCCGAGACAGGCATACCCCTCTCCGACGTGATGCCCCGCTTCGGGGACGCAGCGGTCACCAGTACAGGCCGCGACCCGACCGCGCGTGTCGACCATCGCGGACTGGCGATATTCCGCGTGGTCATCATCGCGACGCAGCGCATCCAGTGCCTGCTGGGCTGAGGCTCCTTCCCTGATCAGGCGCAGCCCCTCGGTCCCGTAGCTCGGCTTGGCGAAGGACTGGATGGTTACCGCGCCGACAGCGGCCTCCGCATGGGGGCTTATGCTTCCAACCGCGAAGTAATACGACTGGACGGCCACGCCCATCTGCCCCGTCTCCGGATCCCGCGCAACGATCGAATAGGTGGCGACGGGCCCTCCCCCGGGCGCTGGCGAGGATCCACGCCGAGGTGCTTCGGCTTCCTTCCGAGCGCCGGTCATGCCACGTTCCATGGCATGCAGACCGAGGGATTTCTTCAACGCCATCGCGACATCTTCGCACGGAACATCCCGGGGTGCCTCTTGGATGTCCTGCAGCATTGGCTGCGCACCGCACGTCACCGGTATCGCAGACTCGCCGCTTGCAATGTCTGCCGCGAGCATTGGTCCCGATGGCACTCTCCATTCACGCATTATTTCCAAACATGGAAGCACCAGGTGGGTAATCTTCCCGAGGTGATCACCTCCCTTACCAGCACCGCACACTGATGGCTAGCCTTTCACGCGTGGATCACCGTGTTGCCGGCAACGGCCCGCGCGTTCGTCTTCCAGCTCGCATGGGCCGGAAACGGATGGTGAACCACGAGCCGAAGACTGCATCTCGACGTACCGAAGCGACAGGAGATTTATTCGATGACGACTGGCAAGGTGAAGTGGTTCAACGA
>JAGTVE010000043.1 GCA_018224485.1 Thioalkalivibrio sp.
CTGCGCAACGCCGTGCTGGCTGAGCACTCGTCCCTCTGATGGGCCCGGGGATGCGCTTGGCTCAACGCGGTATCGCGCTGGCGGTGGTGCTGGTGCTGCTGGCCGTGGGTAGTCTGATCGCGGTGACCGGCATGACGCAGGCCATGGTCGACGAACGAATCGCCGGCAACCAGCGCCAGGTCGCGGAGATCTTCCTCGCCGCCGAGGCGGGACTGCTGCGCGCGGGACGGTGGTGGCAGGAAGAGAGCTGGGGGGAGCGCCACGACCAGTTCTTCTGGGGCGATCCCGAGGCTGCGATGGCGGCGCTGAATGCCCTGGACCGCGTGATCCGGCCCGGCCTCAGCTGGTCGGTGCAGGAGCTGCGTTTCGACGGTGACGAGGTGCTGATTCGCGTCCGCGGCCAGATCGCGGGCATCGGCACCGTGCGCGAGGTGCAGGGGCGCTACCGTCGTCCCTCCGATGACGACCCGGCTGATGCCAGTGGCGTCCTGTTCGGCTGGACCGAGTTGCTGCAGCACTGATGTCGAGCCATATCCTGTACTGGAGACCACCTGCTCAAGTCCACTGCCGCCGCGCCGATACAGCAGGCGACAAGGGCGGCGGGCCAAGGCCACGCAGTTCGGGATCGGCCCGGGACCGAATCACGGTCCGTACGCTTTACTCCGATAGCCGATCCGGGGCCCTCGAGGCCGGGCCGCAGGGCTGTGGAGGGCTGATGCCCTCCGCAGGAGACAACGACGGAATACAAGGCGGGGCGCGACGGTGGATAACCGCATTCCTCAACCCCAGATGCTGGAGGGGCTGTCTCCGGTCGGGGACCTGGACCAGGAAAAACGATTCGGGCTCGCTCAGCGAGGCCAGCTCGGGGACCTGCGCTACGGCCAGCGGCTGGACGCGTCGGCGGAACACCGCTGGCTCGTCTACGTGATGGAGGGCAGTGTGAACCTGGTGACCAGCAGCGGATCCACCAGCGTGGCGGCCGGTTCGACGCGGGCGCGCCAGCCGCTGTTCTCGGAGGGGCGCTTCCAGGAGTACGCGGTGGCCTCCGGCTCGGCAGTCGTGCTTCGACTCGATAACCGCCTCTACGGGATTCTTCACGGACAGCAGAGCCAGTCCGGCTATGACGTGGAGGAGACGGAGCTCGACGAGACCGAGAGTGCCCTGTTCGCGGAGGTCTACGCGGCCTGCCAGGAGGAGAAGCTCGAACTTCCCGCGCTGCCGGAGGTGGCGGTGAAGATCCAGGCGGCAATGAAGGACCCGGACATCGACATCAAGCGCCTGTCCAGCATCGTGTCGCTCGACATCGCGATCACCGCCGGGCTGATCCGGGCGGCCAGCAGCGCCGCCTACGGGGTCGGCAACCCGATGAAGAGCGTGCGCGACGCGATCGTCCGGCTGGGCCTGGTTGCAGCGCGCAGGCTGGCCCTCACCATCGCGATGCAGCAGGTCTTTCGCTCCAACTCCCCGGTGCTGAAGCGGCGTATGCACGAGTTGTGGGACCGCAGCGTGCATGTTTCTGTGCTGAGCTTCCTGCTGGCCCGTCAATGCAAGGGTCTGGATGCGGAGCAGGCCCTGCTTGCCGGCCTGCTGCATGACGTGGGTGCCGTTCCGATTCTCGACTATATCGGCCGCAATCATCCGGAAGCGACCGACGAGGAGGTCACCCTAATCATCGAGAAGCTCCATGGCGTGGTGGGCGAGATCGTGTTTGCGTCCTGGGGCATGGAATCGGGCATGAGTATGGTCGTGCGCGAGTCCGGCAACTGGCTTCGCGACCACGGGGGCGCTCCGGACTATTGCGACGTGGTCACCGTGGCCCGGTTGTATCACCTGCACCAGTCGGACCCGGAGGCCGCGGTCCCCCGTTTCCACGAAGTACCGGCCTTCACCCACCTGGACCTGCCCGCGCCCAACGAGGAGGGCAAGCTGGACCTGATCGAGAATGCCGCCGCCGAGCGCGAGGAGATGATGGCGGTGATCCAGGGAAAGGCCTAGGTAAACGCCTGAAGTCACCGAGAGGGCTTGCCTCCCGAAAGGGCCGGGGCGGCCGTGTGGGAGCGGCTTCCAGCCGCGATGCGGCGTCGCATTGAGTGCCCCGGGGCCATCGCTGCCGTGTGGGAGCGGCTTCCAGCCGCGATGCGGCGTCGCATTGAGTGCCTCGACCCATCGCTGCCAGAGGCCACTCCCACACGGGACTGGAAGAAACCTCGCGAAACCCAGCCCTCTGCCCGATGGTCCTGAAGTCCCACAAGGCTTTATATATCTAGAAGAATATACAATATCATATAAAAAAGTCTATTCTATTCGGTAAGGAAAGGACCAAATGAGGGGATCGTCATGGTCGAAACCCCGAAGACATCAGGCTTCAGGCACCCGGTAGGATCGTCGGCGATGGCCGATGTCTCCCGTTATCGAACTCCCGAGACCCTCCATGCATCGCTGGAAGCGCCCTGGCAGGAAGGCCTGCTGGCCCAGTTCGAGGCCTCACTGGAGATGGTCCGGGCCCTGAACGAATTGCCGCGCGAGGAGTTCGATCTGCCCGGGTTGGGCCATGTCTGTAACCGTCGCGTCTTCCCGATGCTGGCGGTTCTTTCTGCACAGATGGAGCGGCTGCAGGGGCCGGTGGCACGAGCGCACCAGGTGCTGGTGACGAACTTCGCGACCCTGCTCAAGGACCTTGCCGGCGTGCACCTGCGGCTGGTGGAGGTGCAGCGAGGACCGTCGCCGGCCAACGCCGGCTGGCATCTGCGCCGAGCCAGCTACCTGAGCCAGATGCTTTCCCTGCACCTCTGGCGCCTCTATCAAACCGAACCCCGTGGATTCTGGCTTCAGCTCCATCGTACCCTTGGTCTTGCCGAGCGCCTGGGTGTGGCCGCCGAGCCCGCCACCGATCGGGAACGAAGCGCCGGTTACGAGCCGGCGAGTGTCGAGGCCACCGTCGCGCGCATCGCCGCGCTCGCATCGACTGACATCTACGCGTTGTACCCTGGCGAGGCGAGTGCGCTTGCACAGTGGCTCCGGGCGATACCCCTGCGCTGCGTGGACAGCGTGGCCAGCGGCGGCGATCAGGGCAGGCCGATGCTGCGCATGCTGCTGAGCGTGGATCGGCCGCCCTCGCTGCAGATGGGGCAGGACGCTCCGGCACCGAGCGTCCGGTACATTGAACTGGGACCCGTCATCGCGGCACTGCGATTCACTCCGCCGGCGCCGGTCGGCCAGGCGGCCTCGCAGAAGGCCGCCGACAGTCTGGACCAGCGCCTGCGTCGGCGGTGGGTGGTACCCTCGATGCGCCAGTTCAAGCGCGAACCTGCGGATCGTGGCCCCCTGGTCACCGCCACCGGCGTGAAGGATATTCACATGATGATCCGTGCCGACTACCGCGCCCCGCGCCTGGTGACGGACGTCGATTCCGACCTGATGCCGGGCGCCTTTTTTGCCGAAGACAGCGATGATCCGTCCAGTATTCCGGCCATCTTCGACGTTGGCGCGCCGGGCGGCGGCGATGAAGCCCGTCCGGATCTCAATGCGGATTCCGCAGAGCCGCGCGAGATCCGGCGCCTGTCGCCGAGGAAGCTTCAGCGCGTGCACGCCGTGTGGGATTCGGCCGTGCGCGGGATCGACGGCCGTGTGCCGGAGTACGACGAAGAAGGAAACGAGATCCTGCCGAGCGCAACGGTGGCCTGGATGAAGAACGTGGGAGCCGGCGGCTGCTGTCTGCTTCTGCAGTCTCCAGTCGACACGATCTACAGCGGCAACCTGATCGCCATCCGGATCGCCGAGGAAGAGCGCATCAATTGGCAGCTCGGGGTCATCCGCTGGCTGCGCCACGACGATCCCGACACTGCGACGATCGGCGTGCAGTATCTCACGCAGGCCTGCGTGCCCGTGGATATCCGCAGTGCCGCGCCCATCGCGGGCGTTGCCAATGGAATCCATCCAGGGTTGTTCTTCCACAAGCGGGGTGAGCATGGCCTTGGGTGCCTGCTGTTCGCCCCCGACGATTTCTTATCTGGCGCGCGCGTGAGCTTTGATATTGGGAGTACGCGGTACAACGTGGTGTTGGAGGCGGTGCACCCGGAGAGCCATGTCTACAATCGGGCGGAATTCAGCTTGCGGGACGGGTCGTCCGTTTCGGATCAACCTGCAGTGATGTGACGCAAGCGGGAGCGGTCTCTCCAGCGGGAAGCAAGGCGGGTGTCCCGGATTCGCCCGTCCCTCCAACTACTTCTATGGGCCGTTACTTCTCGGCTGGTTGATTCGTCTGCAGCCAGTTTTCCACCCGTAGCCCTGGAACGCGCTGGAATTCTCGCTGGTTGTCGGTGACGACCGTGGCGCCGAGCGACAGAGCGCAAGGAAAGTGGATGTCCTGCAGAAGCCCCGCTAAACATGGCGAACCGGCCCCGGGTAACGGGCGACAAGCGGGTCATGGGTGACGAGGAGGATGCCCTCAGCCTGAGCCTGAGCGACCAGCAGGCGGTCGAACGGATCCTCGTGCAGGTTGGGTAGCCCAGCCACAGCGACCGCGTGCGCGCCTGTCACCGACAATTCCGTGTAGCCGTGATCGAGCAGTCCCCTGCCGATGTCAAACTAAGTCTATTAAACTTAGTCTAGTCGGCCAACATGGCGCTGGGGGCACGGAGAGCGCGAGCGCGACGCAGGTGGTTGTCCCGGAGTAGTTTGTCAAGCCGCGCGCGGTTCGACTTCGCGGCGTACGCGGTCGGCAGACTGGATCTGCGCGAGGCGAAGTTCGTATTCCGTTTGCAGGTTCAGCCAGTAGCGCTCGGTGGTACCAAAATAGCGTGCGAGTCTCAGGGCGGTGTCGGCCGTTACGCCGCGTCGCTCGCGAACGATGTCATTCATGCGCGTCGCCGGCACGTGTAGCGCGCCCGCCATGCATTCACGCTCATGCCCAATGGCACCAGGTACTCCTCCAGGGGATCTCACCCGGATGAATGGGGCACATGCCGTTGTTGCTCGTCATTTTGTCTCCTCAGTGGTAATCCACAATCTCGACGGCATGCGCGCCGTCGTCTTGCCAGACAAAGCCAATCCGCCATTTGTCGTTGACACGGATGCTGTGTTGGCCCTTGCGATTCC
>JAGTVE010000044.1 GCA_018224485.1 Thioalkalivibrio sp.
CATCAGCAGGAGCGGGACGCGATGCAGCTGGCGCTGGACGCGCTGGAGGCGGAGCGCCTGCACCTCGAGACCGGGGCGGAGATCGCTCCGCCCGTCCCGCACGTCCGCGACGATGCACCACGGGCAACGCGGGCGGGCGCCCCCTTCTGGAAGCTCGTCGATTTCCATGCCGCGGTGCCCGCGGAGGCCCGTGCCGGCATCGAGGCGGCGCTGGAATCGGCCGGCCTGCTCGACGCCTGGGTCCTGCCCGGCGGGCAGTTGCTCGATCCCTACACCTGGGACACGCTGCTGACCGCGGATCCGACCGCTCCGGCGCGCGCCCTGGATGCGATGCTGCGCCCCGCGGTCGACTGGCAGGATACGGCACAGCAGCCCGTCGGCGCCGCCGAGGTGGCCGCGATCCTCGCGCGGATCGGTCTGGGCGAGCACCCGGAACAGGCGCACTGGGTCAGCGAGGACGGTCGCTGGCGGCTCGGGCCCGCACGCGGCGCCTGGGCCAAGGACGAGGCACGGTACATCGGCCACGCGGCCCGGGAGGCAGCGCGCCAGGCCCGGCTCCGGCAGATCGCCAGCGAGTCGCAGGTCTGCCGCGACGCGATCGCGGCCGCCGGGGCGGCCCTGGGGCATCTCGACCAGCGCGAGGCCCGGATCCGCGATGAGTGGCAGGGCCGGCCCGATGACGGTCCGCTGCGTACTGCCTACGCGGAAGAGGCCTCTGCCCTGCGTGCCCTGGAGAACCAGACCGAACGCACCGAGATGGCGCGCAAGGCGCTCGATGCGCGCAGCCACGAGGCTGGCCAGCAGCGCCAGCGGCGCGACGAACTGGCCGCGGACCTGTCGCTGCCGAGTGCCGAGGACCCGCTGGACGCCGTGGCCCGGGCGGTCGAGGCCTACGCCGGGGGGACCCGGGAGCTGTGCCGGGGGCTGCGCGAACAGCGTCGGGAACAGGACCGGCTCGAAGGCCTGCTGCGGGAACTGGAACAGGCGCAGGGCGCAGCACGCAAGGCAGCGGAGGACGCCACCAGCGCGGAGGCCAGTGCGCGTAACGCGGAGACCCAGCGCGACACGCTGCGCGAGACCATCGGTGCCGACGTCGCGGAACTCGAGCGCCGGCTGGGCGAGGTGGAGCAGCGCCAGACACGGCTCAAGGCGGAGTTCAAGGCGATCGGGCAGGAGCGGACACAGCTGGCCGGCGAGATCGGCGGCCTGGAGCACGACATCGCCAATGGCGAGCAGCAGCTGGTGGAGATCGGCGAGCGGCGTTCCGCCGCCATTGGTCGCCTGCGCGAGCTGGCCGACGCCGGGCTCGTGCCCATGGCCACCGACGACCGCGTAACCATCGAGGCCGACCTCTCGTGGGCGTCGGAACCGGCCGTGCTGCTCAGCCGGCGCATGGAACAGGCACTGGCCGAGGTGGACGAGAGCGACGCCGCCTGGCAGCGGACCCAGAAGGGACTGCACCAGCATTTCGCGGTGCTCCAGGGGGCCCTGGGCCGCCACGGGCACGACGCCCATATCGAGCAGCAGGACGATCTGCTGCTGGTGCGCATCATCTTCCAGGGCCGCCACCACGGTCCCGACGCCCTCGCCGGGCAGCTCGCGCGCGAGATCGAGCGACGCCGGGAACTCCTGACCGCCCGGGAACGGGAACTGGTCGAGAACTACCTGCTCGACGAGGTCGCCAGCCACCTGCAGGTAAGGCTGATGGAGACCGAGCGGCAGGTCCGCCAGATCAATGAGGAACTGGCCGAGCGTCCCACCAGTACCGGTATGCGGTTGCGCCTCCAGTGGCAGCCGCTGGCCGAGGGCCAGGAGGCCGCGGGCCTGACCGCCCCGGCTGGACTGGAGGTGACCCGCAACCGTCTTCTGCGGCAGAGCATGGACGCATGGTCGGTCGATGACCGCCGCGCGGTGGGCGAATTCATCCAGGGGCGGATCCGCGAGGCGCGGGAGACCGACAGCGCCGGCGCGCTCGCCGACGTGCTGGAACGCGCGCTGGACTATCGCCACTGGCATCGCTTCACCGTGGAGCGCTGGCAGAACGGTCGCTGGCGCCCTGCCTACGGCCCCGCTTCCGGTGGCGAGCGCGCCCTGGTCATCACCCTGCCCCTGTTCGCGGCTGCCGCGAGCCATTACGAGAGTGCGCAGGCGGTGGCACCCCGGATGATCATGCTCGACGAGGTCTTCGCCGGGGTCGACGACGATGCACGGGCCAAGAGCATGGGCCTGCTCGCGCAATTCGATCTCGATGCGATGATGACCTCGGAACGCGAGTGGGGCTGCTACCCGCAGGTGCCCGGGCTCGCGATCGCGCAATTGATCCGTCGCGAGGGCATCGACGCCGTCTACGTATCGCGCTGGCGCTGGGACGGCGCCCATCGTATCCGCGAGTCCGACCCGCAGACGCCGATGGAGCCCAGCGGGGCGGAGACGGCCACGAAGGGGCCGGGCACCGAGGAGCTGTTTTGAGCCTGGACCGGGAGCGGATGAAGCGGCTGCTGGGCGGCCCCGGCACGGAGCGTCTGCGCCGGCGCCTGCGCGAACGGCTGGCCCGTGGCGGCCCCGACACGCTGACCCTGACCCGTAGCACGCCGCTGGAGCGCGCGGCAGTGGAGCGGCTGCTGGGCCGGCCGCCCCGCAGCGGCAGCAGCCTCAGGGTCTCACTCACGGAGATCGATGCCACCCTGGCGCGCGCGGGCATCGCGGCAGGGCTGCGCGCGGCCCTGGAGGCGCTGGACGGCCCGATTCGCGACGCGATCGCAGAGCAGGAGGCCGAGGCCAGGCGCTGGCAAGACCTGTACGATGCAAGGAGGGAACGCTCCACGCGGCTGGGCGTCGGATCCTGGCTGGACGAACTCGCAGCCCGCGGCCTGCTGAAGCGCCTGACCCGCCGTGATCCGATCCACGCCGCCTCCCTTCTCGACCAGAGCCTCGAGGTCCTGGAGGCCCTGCCGGATCCGGGCCTCAACCGCAGCACCCTCGCTGCCCGCTGTCTCGGGGACGCGCACGGGCTGGACCCCGGCCAGCCCGTGGCGGCGCTGGTGCGTCGGGCCCTGCACCGCCACTGGCATGGCGGAACCGGTGACGACCGGCCGGACGAGCGCACCCTCTGGGCCCACGCCGGGATCCTCGTCGGCGGGGATATCACCAGCACCGTGCTGGTCTACCAACTCCCGGTGCGGGATGACACCGCCGGTTCGCGGGCGCTGCGGATCCAGAACCGATCCTGCGAGCCGTGTTATCTGACGCTGCGCCAGCTGCTGCGCCACCCGCCACGCTGGGACTGCGCGGATCGCGAGGTCTTCGTCTGCGAAAACCCCACCGTGATCGCAGAGGCTGCCGAACGGCTCGGTACCGACTGCGCACCGCTGGTGAGCACCGGCGGCCGCCCCGGCGCCGCCGTCTGGCTGCTGCTGGAGCAGCTGCGCGACGCGGGCGCTTGTCTACACTATCGAGCCGACTTCGACTGGGCGGGAATCTCCATCATGAACAGCGTGCTCGCGCGCCTCGAGGCCCGCCCCTGGCGCATGGACACCGCAACACTGGAGCGCCATGCGCAGGATCCGGGCCCGACCCTCGAGGGTCGGACCGTCTTCGCCCGCTGGGACAGCCGCCTGGCCCCTGCCCTCGAGGCCCGCGGCACCGCGCTCCACGAAGAACGCCTGCTTGACGAACTGCTGGCAGACCTGTCCCGCCCGGCTCCCCCGGACATCACGGCAGGCGCCGCTTCCGGAACCCCCTGACCGCCACAGCCTGGGTTGACGGGCCAGCCCTCTCCACTCCCGTCGCGAGGCGCACTTCGTTTTGCCCACCCTGCGGTCTGACTTACGGGCACTTCCCTGCGACATGAGAAGGCCTGTGGTCCCCGCCTGCTGACCATAACGCCCGCCTGGCACCCGAGGGATACCTGTCGCCGGCCTCGTGCGGATTCGCCCGCGGCCAAGCCGGTGTCCCGGCGTCACGGGACGGAATGACCTACAGTGCAGCCATGATCGAGCCAGTGCAGAATCCCTCGGGACCGTCGGGACCATCATCCCGCGGTCCCGGCCGTGCCGGGACCCGTGCATCTGCGGCATGGATCACCACGGTCCTCGCGTTTCTGGTCTTCGCGGTACTGGCGTGGAACGCCCGGCGGGAAGAGCCGAGGCCCTTCGAGCTACGGTGGCTCATGATCTTTCGCAGCGCCGAAAGACCCGATGAGCCGCTCGGACCCGACTGGCTGGAAGAGACGGTGCGGGATTTCACCGCGCTGGGCGGCTATGGCGTGCTCATCACGCTGGTGCTGGCGGCCATGGCCTTTCTCCTGCTGGCGCACCGGTACCGCCAGGCGATAGTGCTCGCCATGGCGCTCGGCAGTGGCATCCTGATGAACCACCTGTTGAAACTGTCCTTGTCGCGGCCGCGTCCCGATGTTGTGGAGCACCTGACCAACGTCTACACGGCGAGCTTCCCGAGCGGGCATGCGCTGGCCTCCATGCTGATCTATCTCATGCTCGCCAGGGTGCTGGTGCGGGAACGGGCCGAATGGACCGTACATATCCTGGCATATGGCTTCGCGGTCCTGCTCGCGGTGGTGGTCGGCATCAGCCGCATCTATCTGGGGGTGCACTGGCCGACCGACGTGATGGCCGGCTGGGCATTCGGCCTGGGCTGGGCAGTGCTGTTCTGGCAGCTCGATGTCCGGCTGCAAAGGTCCGGACCCGGGCGGCCTTGAAGCGGAGCCGGCAGCGCTCGGCTACAGCCCTCGATCGGCCTCGAGCAGTCGCAGCCACATCTCGCTGGTGGTCGGACAGGCCGGAATCTCGTGCCAGAGGATCCGTCAGGAGCTCGTCACCGGTGAGCTCCTCGCCCTCCCCCGTAGTGAAGGCGATCTGGGGCCGCCGATGCGCGTTCCGGCGCCGGCTCCATCGAGGGCATCGAGCGGCTGCGCACGGATGGCATGGAAACAGGTCAAGGATTGCACCAGTCGCAGACCGCCGGGTCGGCATCCTGGGCAGGATCCGGCGGCCGTGTTTCACGGTGTGGACATACGATGCATCCATGCACCTCGGCACGCGCCTCTCGCGTGGGCGCGCCACAGTCCGCGCAGGGCAACCCCGGAATGCGTTCGACGATCCAGAAACCGGGTGCCCCGCAGGCCGGGCAAGTGGAACGCAGCCTCGCAAGCAGATCCTCGGCTGCACGCGCGATCATCCGCATGCGCGTCGGATTGCAGTGAGCGCGGAGGTCGGTTTCGACGAACACCTCTCCGCGGATCGACTGCGCCCGGGCCCAGCCAAAGGCCCGCTCGAGCGCATCGAAGTCGTTGATGCCCTTGCATATGCGCGGATCGTTCTCGTGATCCGGGCGCAGCACCAGGTGGTGATCGGGGAAGCCCGCCTCTTCCGCGAATGCCACCGCGGCCTCCCAGTCGGTCACGGTGCGATGGGCCTGCCTTGCCGGCCCTTGTGCCTGGCCCGCCAGTTCCAGACCAAGCAGGTCATCGAGCAGGACCACGTACTCGACGTTCCACGGAATGAGGCCGATCCCCGGGTCGGGACCGAAGGCGCCCTCGCTCGCGAGTCCCAACGGCGAACCCGACAGCTCCATGCCGATCCGCGCCTTGCGCCGCGCGGCCTCGAGCTGCGTGCCAGCCCGCGGAATCTCGCGTGTGAAGGTGCCCAGCCGGTCGGTATCGAAGCTGCCGATCACGTCGATCCTGCATCCGAGCGCCGGCTCCAGCGTGGGCGCGATCACGCGCTCCTTGCCGTGACGGGTCAACAGCACGATCCTCCGCCCCGCGAGACTGTATGAATCAGCCCCGTCTGGTCTCGACTCAGCCATGGATCGATTGCAATCCGCTGTCCATCACCTGCAGCATCCTCCGGGCCGTTCCTGACCAATGACGTCCTGACGATCACGGCGGCACTGACCGGGCCCAGCCGGCGCGACCCCTTCCGCACGCACAACAAAGCGGGTGCCTCATCCGTGGCCATTGCACATTGCCCGGCGATCCCGGATACCATTGTGCCATTAGCAACCCGATCCGGAACCCCATCATGAGCCAGCAGAACACCGATCAAGTCCGCCAGCAGGTGCGGGACAGCTACGCGAGGGTGGCCGAGGCCGGCGACGCAGGTGAGGGCCGCGGGGAGGCCTCTGGCTGCTGCGGGGTCTCCGACGAAACTGCCATCAACACCCTGATCTCCACACGCCTGGGTTATTCCAGCGCGGATCTGGCGGCCGTGCCGGAGGGTGCGGACATGGGTCTTGGTTGCGGCAATCCGCGTGCGATCGCCAGTCTTCAACCGGGGGAGGTGGTGGTGGATCTCGGCAGCGGCGGCGGCTTCGATGCCTTTCTCGCCTCCCCTGAGGTGGGCGAGACGGGCCGCGTCATCGGCATCGACATGACGCCGACCATGATCAGCAAGGCCCGCGCCAATGCCGAGAAGGGCGCCTTTGCCAACGTCGAGTTTCGCCTGGGCGAGATCGAGCACCTGCCGGTGGCCGACAATGCCGCCGACGTGATCATCTCCAACTGCGTGATCAACCTGTCTCCGGACAAGCCCCAGGTCCTCCGCGAGGCCTTCCGCGTGCTGAGGCCCGGTGGCCGGCTGGCGGTCTCCGACGTCGTCGCCGGCACCGAGCTGCCGGAGGACATGCGCAACGATCCGGCGCTCTATGCCGGGTGCATCGCCGGCGCGCCGCTGCTGGACGATCTGCACGAGATGCTGCGGGCGGCAGGTTTCCGGGACATCCGCGTCACACCCAAGGACGAATCCCGGGATTTCATCAAGGACTGGGCACCCGGCCGCGGCGTGGAGGACTACGTGCTCTCCGCCCACATCGAGGCGACCAAGCCGACTACCCCGGCCTGACCCCTCCCAGGACCCATGATGCCGCCATCAGCGTCAGGAGATACCGTCGGGCGGCGGTGACCTGTCCCTGAGGTGCCGCTGCAGAAAGCGGTCCAGTTGATTCGCGAATGCCTGCCGGTCGCGCGGATGGAGGGTGGCCGGCCCGCCGGTATCCACGCCGGATGCGCGCAGGGCCTCCATGAAGTCCCGCACGTCGAGACGCGACCGGATGGTGTCGGCGCTGTAGAACTCGCCGCGCGGGTTGAGCGCATGCGCACCCTGTGCAATGACCTCAGCCGCCAGCGGGATATCCGCGGTAATCACCAGATCACCCGACTCCAGCCGCGCCACGATCTCATTGTCGGCCACGTCAAAGCCCCTGGCGACCTGCAGCATGCGCACATGGCGGGAACGCGGAATCCGCAGGGGTTGATTCGCCACCAACGTGACCGGCACTGACACGCGCTCCGCTGCCCGGAACAGGATCTCCTTGATCACCGCCGGACAGGCATCGGCATCGACCCA
>JAGTVE010000045.1 GCA_018224485.1 Thioalkalivibrio sp.
CGATTGCGGGAGAGGGGGGTTAAAGGAGGGGGCGGATCGCCGCAATGAACGCGGTCCGTTCTGTCGGGGGCAGTCGCCCGAACAGGCAGCCGAGGCGCCGCTCTAGGTCGGGTCGCCCCGTCGCGTCTTCCGGCGTGCCCAAGCCACGGGCGAGCCAGGTCGCCTCGATGCGCTCGCTGGCGAGTTCCACCCCGATCAGCGCCCCGTAGCCCTCGGGCCAGGCGATCCCGCGAACCCTGCGCCGCAGGGTGCGTATCCGGCGGGTGACGGCCGCATTCCAGTCGGCGGAGGCCGACTCGAGCGAGATCCAGTGTGTCGGGGGCAACGCATGGGGCAGCCAGCATGCAAACAGGAGAAAGACCACGTCGATACCGTGGCGTTCCTGCCAGCGCAACAGGAGATCACGGACGTCGCCGCGATCCCACGCGGCGACGGCAAAGGACCAGAAGGCTTCGGGATCAGGCAGTCTGGGAGAGGGGCTCAAACCGGATGCCCGCGATCCGGTGCAGGCTGTCCATGTCGATCAGACGCAGATCGCGGGTGTGGATCTCGATCAGCCCCTGCTTGCGGAACTGCGTAAACAGGCGGCTGATAGTCTCCTGCGTCAGACCGAGGTGATTGGCGATGTCCGCGCGGGACATGCTGAGGCAGAAGCGGTCGGCGACCAGTCCGCGGGCTCGGAGGCGGGTGGACAGGCTCAGCAGGAACGCGGCCAGTCGCTGTTCGGCGCTGCGCTGCCCGAGCAGCGCCAGCAGGGATTCGTCGGAGGCGATCTCCCGGCTCATCATGCGCATGAAGTGCTGGCGGAAGCCCGGCAATCGTCCCGCGAGTGCGTCGAGCTTGTCGTAGGGGATCTCGCAGACGCTGGTGGATTCCAGTGCCACGGCACTGACCGGATGCTCGCCATGATTGATCGCGTCGAGCCCGAGCAGCTCACCGGCCAGGGCGAAGCCGGTCACCTGCTCCGTACCGTCGTCCGAGAGCAGTACGGTCTTCAGCGATCCGGTCCGTACAGCGAAGACGGAAGCGAAGGGAGCGCCCATGCGAAAGAGGACATTGCCCTTGGTGATCGGTCGCCGCCGCTGGACGATCTCGTCCAGCTGCCACAGCTCCGTATCGGGGAGGCCGACAGGGAGACACAGCAGCTTCAGTGAGCACTGATCGCAGGAGCCTGAAGCGTGCATCGACATGGGCGAAGTTTAGCCAGAACAGAAGCGCGAAAGGAAGTCTACCGGAGCCAGTTAGAGGGTTTTGCCAGGCACCCCGTTAGCAGCCGCGGATTCCTGGCGCATCAACGCGTGGTCGGCAGCCCCGGCGGGCTTCCTTTCTGATCTGCATCATTCCCGTCCTGGACCTGATGGACTACCTTCATAGGCATGGAAACGTCCGCCCGGTTTCTGCCGCGGTCTTCCGTGGACTCCCTTTTCGACGCCATCCGTCACGAGGGATTTTCCCGGCTTGTCGGACCCGTGGTCCGGGACGGAGCCATTGTCTACCGGGAGATCGCCTCGGCGGCGGATCTGCCGCGAGGGATGCGCGACCGACAGGCGCCGGGGACGTATCGGCTCGAGTCGCAGGACGACAGCGTGCGTACCTTCTCCTGGGCCAACGGTCCACAGGCGCTCAAGCCGATGACCTTCGCGCCACGCGAGGCACTCTGGCGCTGCGAGCGTGACGAGTCCGGCGGGCTGGGGTTCCGGGATGCCGCGCAGGAGCATGAACCCACTGCTGTGATCGGCGTACGCGCCTGTGACCTGGCCGCGCTGCAGATCCAGGAGCAGCACTTCCTGAAGCCTCCCTACCCGGATCCGCACTATGCGGCCAGGCGGTCGAGCCTGTTCCTGGTGGCGGTGCATTGCAGCCATCCCGCCGACACCTGCTTCTGCGCATCGACGGGTGACGGGCCCCGCGCCGAGTCGGGTTACGACCTCGCGATGTCCGAGCTGGACGAAGGCTTCGTGGTCACGGGGGGCACCGATCGCGGACGCGCGGTACTCGCATCGATGGGGCTCGACCCCGCCTCCTCCCTGCAACAGGACAAGGCCGACCGGGAGGTGGAGGCCGCGGCCCTTGGGCAGGGCAGGAGCCTGCCCTCGCGCAACCTGAAGGACGCGCTCTACGCCCGCCTCGAACACCCCCACTGGGACCAGGTGGGGCGTCGCTGCCTCTCCTGCGGGAATTGCACGGCGGTATGCCCGACCTGCTTCTGCCACGCCGAGCAGGACGAACCCGCGCTGACCGGCGAGACCAGCGAGCATCTGCGCCAGTGGGACTCCTGTTTCACGGCCGTGCACAGCTACATGGGTCACTTCCTGGTGCGCGAGGAGACCCGCCTGCGCTACCGGCAATGGCTGACCCACAAGCTGGCCTCCTGGCACGAGCAGTACGGGCGATCCGGCTGCGTCGGCTGCGGGCGGTGCATCGCCTGGTGCCCGGTCGGCATCGACATCACCGCCGAGGTCGCGGCGCTCATGGAGTCCGGCGATGCACAATCCTGACCGGCCGGTCGAGGTCGAGGTGGTGGAACGGGTCGCGGAGACCCCGAGCATCTACACCCTCCACCTGCGCTTCACCGACCCCGAGGTGGCATCGGCGTACCGGCTGCTTCCGGGGCAGTACAACATGCTCTACCTGTATGGCGTCGGCGAGGTGCCGATCTCCATCGTGTCCGACCCCGACCACGAAGGGCCGCTGGAACACACCATCCGCTCGGTCGGTCGGGTCACCGAGGGCATGGAACGCCTCCAGGTGGGCGACCGCATGGGCCTAAGGGGGCCCTACGGTCGTGGCTGGCCGCTCGAGGAGGCCGAAGGGCGGGATGTCGTGATCGTGACCGGCGGACTCGGCTGCGCGCCGGTGGTGTCGATGATCCGCTACGTGCTGAGCCGTCGTGAGCGCTTCGGGCGGCTGGTGATCCTGCAGGGCGTGAAGCACACCGATGACCTGATCTGGCGCCGGCAATACGAGCGCTGGCAGGCGCTGCCGAATACCCAGGTCCTGCTGGCCGCCGACGTGGGCGGACCGAACTGGCCCTTCAGCGTGGGCAAGGTCACGGTGCTGTTCAACCAGGCCAACATCGACCGGGACCGCAGCATCGTGATGCTCTGCGGGCCCGAGGTGATGATGAAGGCCTCGATCGATCGCCTCCTGGCGTTGAACGTGCCGCCCGAGTCGATGTGGCTCAGCATCGAGCGCAACATGCAGTGCGGCATCGGCCACTGCGGCCACTGCCAGGTGGGGCCGTACTTCGTCTGCCAGGATGGTCCGGTGTTCCACTATCCGGCGCTGCGCCCCTGGCTGGGCGTTACCGGTTTCTGACGGGAGGGGCGGCATGCCGGTTACCAGTCGCAGCAACCAGACCACGGCCCTCGAGCGGCTGAACGCGCGCGAGAACGCCCGGCCGCGCGTCGCAGTGCACAAGTTCAGCTCCTGCGACGGCTGTCAGCTTGCCTTCATCAATGCCGGGGAGGCCCTGCTGGAACTGGCGCAGCTCGTCGAGATCGTGCACTTCGCCGAGGCCGGCCCGATGGATCCAGAGGCCGCCGTCGACATCGCCTTCGTCGAAGGGAGCATCTCCACGCCGGAGGAGGCGCAGCGCATCCAGACGGTCCGGACGAACAGCCGCTTCCTGGTCAGTCTCGGGGCCTGTGCGACCTCGGGCGGGCTGCAGGCCCTGCGCAACTTCAACGCCGACGGGGCCTCGGGATGGACCGAAGCGGTCTACGCCCAGCCGGAGTTCATCAACAGCCTGGATACCGCGACGCCGGTGGCGGAACACGTGAAGGTCGACCTGGAGCTCTGGGGCTGCCCGGTGAATGCGCGGCAGGTCTTCCAGGCGGTGCGCCAGCTGCTGTTCGGTGTCTCACCGGTAGTGGACAAGGACAAGCTCTGCGTCGAATGCAAGCGCCAGCAACATGTCTGCGTGCTCGTTGCCAAGGGCATTCCCTGCATGGGCCCGGTCACGCACACCGGCTGCGGGGCCCTGTGCCCGGCGTTCGGACGCGACTGCTACGCCTGTTTCGGTCCGGCCGAGAATCCGAACACAGCATCGCTCTCGCAGCGCTTCGACGGCCTCGGCCTGATGCCCGAGTCGGTCGCGCAGCGCTTTCACTTCATCAACAGCCATGCGCCAGCCTTCCGGACCGAGTGGCTGGCCTGGAAGGAGCGGTCGTGATGGAGAACCGCGACATCCGTATCGAGGTGCCGGTGCTGGCCCGGGTCGAGGGTGAGGGCGCGCTCGAGCTGAGCGCATCCGACGGGCGGATCGACACGCTGCGCCTGCGCATCTTCGAGCCGCCGCGCTACTTCGAGAAGTTTCTCGAGGGGCGCGCGCCGCAGGAAGTGCTGGACATCGTCGCGCGGATCTGCGGAATCTGCCCGGTGGCCTACCAGATGACGGCCGTGCAGGCACTGGAGCAGGCCTTCGGC
>JAGTVE010000046.1 GCA_018224485.1 Thioalkalivibrio sp.
CGGTCGCAGGAATCGAGCACCTCCGTCGAACCGTCCGCGCGCTCGATCACGGTGCGGCCCGGCTGCCCCGCCCCGCCTCCGGCCAGGCCGAACGGCGGCACGCGACGCCGGTTTGCGAGGATCACCAACTCCATCGACTCCAGGAAACGCAGGCGCCGGATCACGCCGTCGCCGCCACGGAACCGGCCCTGCCCACCCGAGCCGCGGCGGAGCGCAAAGGTCTCCACCCGCACGGGAAGGCGCGTCTCCAGCACCTCCGGATCGGTCAGACGCGAATTGGTCATGTGGGTCTGCACCGCGTCCGTGCCCGGAAAGCCGGGACCGGCGCCGGAACCGCCGCAGACGGTCTCGTAGTACTGATGATCGCCATTGCCGAAGGTCAGGTTATTCATCGTCCCCTGGGCGGCGGCGAGTTCCCCGAGCGCACCGAAGAGCGCGTCGGTGATCACCTGCGAGGTCTCCACGTTGCCCGCGACCACGGCCGCCGGAGCGACGGGGTCCAGCATGCAGCCCGGCGGCATCACGATCTCCAGCGGCTCCATGCAGCCCTCGTTCAGCGGGATCGCGTCTGCGACCAGCGTCCGGAAGACATACAGCACCGCCGCGCGGGCGATCGCCGCGGGCGCGTTGAAGTTGTCCCCCCTGAGGGCACTGGTTCCCGAGAAGTCCACCGTGATCCGTCCCGCTGCCGCGTCGGCTTCCACCTGCACGCAGACCGCCGCGCCATTGTCCATCTCGTAGCGGAAGCGACCCGGGCGCAGGCGCGGGATGACCCCCCGAACCGCCGCCGCGGCATTGCGCTGTACGTGGTGCATGTAGGCCTGCACCGTCGCGACCCCGTACTGCGCGACCATGCGCCCCAGTTCCGCCACACCCCGCGCGTTCGCCGCCACCTGCGCATGCAGGTCGGCCAGGTTCTGTTCCGGCTTGCGCGCCGGGTACGGGCCCCGGCGCAGCCGATCCAGCACCTGGCGGGTCTGGAACACCCCCTCCTGCACCAGCCGCATCGGCTCGATCAGCACCCCCTCCTCCTCGAGGGTGCGCGAGAAGGCCGGCATCGAGCCGGGCGTGATCCCGCCAATGTCCGCGTGGTGCCCGCGCGAGGCCACGTGGAACAGGATCTCGCGCTGATCGGCGGAGAAGACCGGGGTGATCACCGTGATATCCGGCAGGTGGGTGCCGCCCTCGTAGGGGTCGTTCAGCACGAAGACGTCGCCCGGTGCGATCGCGCTTGCGAAGCGCCGCAGCACCGCCTGCACGCTGGCACTCATCGAGCCGAGGTGCACCGGCATGTGCGGTGCGTTCGCGACCAGCCCGCCGCCGGCGTCGAACAGCGCGCAGGAGAAGTCCAACCGCTCCTTGATGTTCACCGAGTGGGCGGTGTTCTGCAGCGTGTAGCCCATCTGCTCGGCGATCGCCATGAATCGGCTGTTGAAGACCTCGAGCAGGCCGGGATCGCAGTCGGTGCCCACCTCCTTCCGGGCCGGCAGGGCCTCGACCCGCCGCAGCAGCAGCACGCCGCCGGCACGCACCTCGGCCTGCCAGCCGGGCTCCAGCACCACTGTGCCGTTGGCCTCGATCACGATCGCCGGCGCGGCCATCACCTGGCCCGGGTGCAGATCCTCACGGCGGTACAACGGCACTGGTCGCGCGGTACCGTCGAAGACCGCCTCTACGCGGGTCAGCGGCTCCGGTTCGCTGAAGATCCCCTGCATCCCAGCACCCTGTCTCTCTTCCCGCATCCCGCCCACCGCCTCGACCACGCAGGTCGCGGCCACCAGCGGCCGGTCCTCCAGCAGGAAGCCGAAGCGCTCCCGGTAACCTTCCCGGAAGGCGGCGGCCATCTCCGGCACCGGACCCGCCGGGACCGCCAGCGCGGTATCCGAACCCTGGTAGCGGATCTGGACCGAGGCGGTGACCCGGATGCGGTCCGTCTTCAGCCCCTGGTCTTTGAGTTCCTCCAGGGCCGCTGAACGCAGCGCGTCGGTGCAGGCCCGGATCCGCTCCTGCGCCTCCCCGGCATCGAGCGGCTGCTCCAGGCTCTGCTCGCGCAGGGCGCGGACCTCGGCGATCCCCATCCCGTAGGCGGACAGCACCCCAGCAAGCGGGTGCAGCACCACCTCGCGCATGTTCAGTGCATCCGCCACCGCGCAGGCGTGTTGCCCGCCGGCGCCGCCGAAGCACACCAGCGCGTAGCGGGAAACGTCGTGGCCGCGCTGCACCGAGATGGTCTTGATCGCCTGCGCCATGTGTTCCACCGCGATGCGCAGAAAGGCCTCGGCGAGTTGTTCTGGGCTGCGGCCGGGACCGTTGCCGTCCGCCATGTCCGCCGCCATCGCGGTGAACAGCTCGCGCACCCGGCGTGAATCCAGCGGTTGGTCCTGGCGCGGACCGAACACCGCCGGGAAGTGCCCCGGCTGCAGGCGCCCCAGCATCACGTTGCAGTCGGTTACGGTCAGCGGACCCCCGCGGCGGTAGCTTGCGGGCCCGGGATCGGCACCGGCCGACTCCGGCCCCACCCGCAGCCGCTGCCCGTCGAAGCGGCAGATCGAGCCGCCGCCGGCGGCGACGGTGTGGATGTCGAGCATCGGCGCGCGCAGGCGGACGCCGGCCACCTGCGTCTCGTAGACGCGTTCGAGTGTGCCGCCGTAGTGGGCCACGTCGGTGGAGGTACCACCCATGTCGAAGGTGATGATGCGCTCGAAGCCCGCCTGCCGAGCGACCTCCGTGGCACCGACGATCCCGCCGGCGGGCCCGGACAGGATCGCGTCCCGGCCCTGGAACAGCGTGGCATCGGTGAGTCCGCCACTCGACTGCATGAACTGCAGGTGGACACCACCCAGCGCCTCGGACACCCGGTCCACGTAGCGGCGCAGGATCGGCGACAGGTAGGCATCGACGGCCGTGGTGTCGCCGCGCCCCACCAGCTTGATCAGCGCGCTGGTCTCGTGGCTGGTCGAGACCTGCCCGAAACCCGCCGCGCGCGCAAGTCGTCCGATGGCCCGTTCGTGCTCCGGGTAGCGGTAGCCGTGCATGCAGACGATCGCCACCGCACGAAGGCCCTCGGCACGTGCCCGCTCGAGCCGCGGCCGCAGGTCCTCGAGGTCCGGCGGCACCAGCACCGTGCCATCCGCCGCAACCCGCTCGTCGACCTCCTCGACCCGAGCGTACAGTTGCTCCGGCAGCACGATCTGCCGGGCGAAGATCTCCGGTCGCGCCTGGTAGCCGATGCGCAGCGCATCGCCGAGGCCACGGGTGATCACCAGCAGGGTCGGCTCGCCCTTGCGCTCCAGCAGCGCGTTGGTCGCGACCGTGGTGCCCATCTTCACCACCTCGATCGTCCCCGACGGCACGGGCGCGCCGGGGGCGAGCCCCAGCATGTCCCGGATGCCCTGCACCGCCGCGTCGACGTAGGCCTCAGGGTTCTCGGAGAGCAGCTTGCGCGCGATCAGGCGCCCGTCCGGCGCCCGCGCCACCACGTCGGTGAAGGTGCCGCCGCGATCAATCCAGAATTGCCAGCCGGCCATCGTCACCCACCTGTCGAGAAGACCGCGGGGCAAGGGAAGGCCCCCTCCCCGGGTTGCCGGGAAGGGTTGGGGTGGGGGCCCGGCACGGAGGATGCCGTCAGCGCTCGAGCGCGTCCAGCCGCTGCCGGCGCTCTTCGGCAGAGTCCTGCATAAACTGCTGCATGTTTTGCTCGAAGGCGGGCAGGTCCTGAGGGCGCTGCGGCACGCGCGGTGCCTGCGACGCCGCCCCGCCATCCGGCGCCTCGATCGACCGGGCGGGAGGCCCGCCGAGCTGCTGGTAAACGAGGAATCCCGCGATCAGCAGGGCGAGCAACAGCAGGATCATGCGCATGGGGCACCGAGGGCGCGGACCATGCCGCCAGGGCCGTTGATCACCAAGCCCCTCGGCGCTGCATCGACCGCGAAGGGCCGCTGGCAGTGATCAGGAACCGGGCAGGCTTCCACTAATCGCCCCGGCGGTGTTCGTCCCGCTCGTGGGCCTCCTGCGCCTCGACGCTGAGCGTTGCGATCGGGCGTGCCTCCAGGCGCGCAATGCCGATCGGTTCGCCGGTCTCCTCACAATAACCGTACTCGCCCCGGTCGATCCGGCGCAGCGCCGCGTCGATCTTGCCGATCAGCTTCCGGTAGCGGTCCCTGGTGCGCAGCTCGAGCGTGGCCTCCGACTCGTGCGACGCGCGGTCGTTCGGATCCGGCTCCTGCCAGCTCTCGCTGCGCAGGTGCTTGAGCGTGTCCTCCGACTCCTGGATCAGCTCCTCCCGCCACGCCTCCAGCTTGCGCCGGAAATATTCGAGCTGCTGCGGGTTCATGTAGGGCTCATCCGCTGAGGGACGGTAATCCTGTGATGCCTGTTGCATGCCTCCACCCTTTACACTCGACCCGCCCCGGTCGCGTAGACGGGGTGGGAAACGGAAGTCTTTTCCCTGCAATTCGACCAGTATAGTCCAAGGCGTTACCTTTACGCGCGCGTCCGTCGGGACGTGCTCCGACAACGCGGCAGGAGGGCAGGCAGGTGACGACGGCCCGCAATGTATTCACGGTGGTTCAGATCAGCGATCCGCACCTGGGCCTGCAACCGGGCCCGATCCGCACCGGCTACCCGGACAGCGACGCCCAGCTCGCGGCGGTGCTCGACGACGCCCTCCGGCACCAGGGCGATGCCGATCTCGCGCTCGTCACCGGGGACCTGGCGGAGGATCCCGTGCCCGCAGTCTACCAGCGCCTGATCGGCCATCTCGCGCGCCTGCCCGCGCCCATGCTCGCGCTGGCTGGCAACCACGACGACCGCGGCATCGCGCGCGACGCCTTCGTCGGCGCCGGGCACGGATTCGAGGGCGAGCGGGTCCTCGGCGACTGGCTGGTGATCGGGCTGGACTCCTGCTGGCCCGGGCACACCGCCGGATGGGTGCAGAAGCCAGAGCTCGAGCGCCTCGCGGACAGCATCGAACGGCATCCGGGCCACTGGGTGCTGGTCGCGGTGCATCATCCGCTGGTGCGGGTGGGCAGCCGCTGGCTGGACCGGCTGACGCTGACGAACGGAGACGAGGTGCTGGCGGCACTGGCACGCCACCCCCGGGTGCGGGCCTGCATCTTCGGACACATCCATCAGGGCTACGATGCGATGCACGGCTCGATCCGCCTGCTCGGCTGTCCCTCCACGCTGGTGCAATTCCTGCCGGAGGCTGCGGACTTTGCGCTGGAACCGGTGGAATCGGGATACCGCGTGCTGCGGCTGCATCACGACGGCAGCGTCGAGACCGAGCTCCGGCGCGTCCCGGGAACCCGGCCGACGGGATTGCCGGCATGAGCCACGCCGCCCCGGCAGCAGTGGCGGACCCTCGGCGTGCGGCCCTCGATCGCTGGCTGCGGAGCATCCACCCCGGGTTCACGCCCGCCTGCCCGCTGGGCAGCGACGCCAGCTTCCGGCGTTATTTCCGCAGCATCCGCGATACCACCAGTCACGTGGTGATGGATGCGCCACCGGAACACGAGGATGTCGGGCCCTTCCTGCGGGTCGCGGCGATCCTGCGCGCACTCGGCCTGCGCGCGCCGGAGGTGCTGGCCGCGGATCCTGAGCAGGGATTCGTGCTGCTGGAGGACCTGGGGGACCGGACCTTCACCCGCGCGCTGGCACAGGGCATGCCGGAGGAGGACCTCTACCGCATCGCGGCCGGGACCCTGCGCAGGCTCCAGGCGCGCTGGGCGGAGCGCCCGGACGCCATCGCCCCCGAGGCGGACAGGATTCCCGTTTACGATCATTCCCGGCTCCTGGACGAGGCCCGTCTGCTGGTCGACTGGTACTGGCCCGAGGTGCATGGCACGCCGGCCCCGGAAACGGTCCGCGACGGCTTCGACCAGGCCTGGCGAGAGGTGCTCCACCGGCTGCCGGAGCTGCCGGCGACCCTGGTTCTGCGCGACTTCCACGTCGACAACCTTATGCTGCTCCCGGGTGCCGGCGACGCCGAGGGCTGCGGCCTGCTGGACTTCCAGGACGCGGTGATCGGCAGTCCCGCCTATGACCTGGTATCGCTGCTGGAAGACGCACGCCGGGACGTGTCTCCGGCCGTTGCGCAGGCGATCCTCGAGGACACGCTGGCGGCCGGACCGTGGTCCGCCGGCCCGTTCCTGCACCATTACCGCGTGCTCGGGGTCCAGCGAACGGTGAAGGTCATTGGCATCTTTACCCGTCTTGCACGCCGCGACCTGAAGCCCGCCTACCAGGTCCACCAGCCGCGGCTCTGGCGCCTGCTGGAGGGGGGACTGCAGGCAGCGGAACTCGAACCGGTGGCCGGGTGGTTCCGAAGGCACTTCCGGGCGGATGGACGACCTTGCGCGCGATGATCCTCGCCGCGGGGCGCGGCGAACGGATGCGCCCGCTCACCGACCGGACCCCGAAGCCGCTGCTGACTGTCGGCGGCGTTCCGCTGATCGAGCACACGATCGCGCGCCTGCGCTCGGCCGGCTACCGGAATCTGGTGATCAACCTCGGCCACCTCGGCGAACAGATCGAGGACCGTCTGGGGACCGGAGAGCGCCTCGGGGTGGCGATCCGCTACTCCCGGGAACCGCCGGGTGCCCTGGAGACCGCCGGCGGCATCCGCGAGGCCCTGCCGTGGCTGGACGCAGCGCCATTTCTGGTGATCAACGGTGACATCTGGTGCGATCATCCGCTGCGCCCGCCGGTACTGGAGTCCGCAACGCTGGCCCACTTGGTCCTGGCAGCCAACCCGGCCCATCACCCGGGCGGTGACTTCACGCTGGAGGCGGGGCGCGTCGGCCTTTCGGCGGGCCACCGCCACACCTTCTCGGGCATCGGCTGGTACCGGCCCGAACTCTTCGCGGAGCTGCCGCGCGGGCGAAGACCGCTGGCGCCGGTGCTGCGCGCGGCCATCGCGCAGCACCGGGTGACCGGCGAGCTGCACGCGCAAACCTGGATCGACATCGGGACCCCGGAGCGCCTGGAGCAACTGGATCGGGACTACCGGAAAGAAGAGCCGGACGCGCCGGGTTGAATGCTCAGCAGAACACCCTTCGGAGAAGACCGGCGGGAGAAATCCTTCAGGGCCTGATCCGGATGTGGCCCTGACCCGAGAAATGGACACCGGGCGGCAGCCCGCGCACCACGATGCCGGTGTTCAACGCGCCGCCCCTCGACACCGTCGCGTCCGGACACCTTACAGGCGGAGGTACGTCCAGCCCTCCGCCTGCCGTTGCGCGGCCTCCCGCACGCCGGACTCCACCTCCTCCACCCAGGGCAGGAACTCGATCAGACGGTCCTCCTCGCGCTCGCGACGGGCGCGGGACTGGCCGCAGGCGGTGACGCGCAGGTTCGGATAGGTGTACACCAGATCGCGGATCCGGTTCGGAAACGGTGCGAGGTCGGTCCGGACCAGTTCGAGCGCCGTTCCATGCACCACCAGCTGCACCTCGAGGGTCTCTCCCTCCAGCCACGCGGTCTCGAGCATGTGCTCGATGTCGTCGAACAGGGCCTCGGCCTCCAGTCCATCCGTCTCGGTCACGTGGAAGAGGACCTGTTCGACATCCGGCCCTGCCGCCGCAGCCGGGTCGCTCGCGGAGACGTCCGGGTGACCGTTCTCGGCCATCAGCACGGGCTCGTGCGCTCCGTCGCGGACAAACTCGATCACCGCGATCAGCACCAGCGCCAGGATACCGATCCCTGCCACCAGCGCCGGCAGCCACCCGCGCGGCGAGCCCATCCGACGCGGACGCCGAACAGCCGACGCCGGCAGCACATCCGGCCGATAGGCCATGTTCACAAGCTCCTTCAATTGGTAGAAGTCGCAGACTTCCCGGCTCAGGCTCTCGTTGGCCGAGATCGACTGCAACGCGGAGAGACGGTCCTCCGGCGAGAACTCCCCATCGACAAAGGCATTGAGGATCTCCTCGCTGGGGCGTCCTTCACTCATTGCGAGTTTTCACCAGCTTCAGCGCCGGGGACTCGGGAGCCGCCTGTTCCAGCAACAGCTTCCGCAACTGCGCGCGGGCCCGGCTGAGCCGGCTCATCACTGTGCCGATCGGCACGTCGAGCACCTCGGAGACCTCGGCGTAGGCAAAACCCTCGAGGTCCACGAGCGCAACCACCTGGCGGTGATCGTCACTGAGCTGTGCCATCGCGCAGCGCACGTCCTGAACCACACGGCTGCGTTCCGTCTGGGTCTCGGGACAGTCGCCGCACGGCAGCTCCATCTCGTCCACGTCCACCGTGTCCTTCTGCCGGCGTCCCCAGTCCCGGTAGCAGTTCGTCATGATGCGGAAGACCCAGGCCTTCAGTGCGGCCTCGTCCTGCAAGGTCCTCAGGCGCGTCAGCGCCTTCATCATCGCTTCCTGGACCAGGTCATCGGCCAGTGCGGCGTCGTGACACCAGGCGTAGGCGGTTCGGTACAGCTGGGGCCGCATTTCGCACACCTGTTGCCGCAAACGTCGCTGTGCCAGCCACGTTGCCATCCGTCTCTCCTCACCCGACCGCCGTCGCGATCTTGCTTGTTCTTGTGGGTTGTTAGACGCTAGTCATATAGACGCTATTCCCGGAGATTGCCGGAGCACCGGCAGGACGACAATGGCCTTCGACCCCGAACAGCTCGAGCATTCCTTCGCCTTCGACCCGGATGCGGTCGCCGACCTCCGGGCCGGCTGGTCCGAGCTGATCGTGGCGGTCGTCTGGGACGACCTGAAGAGCAGCTCGATCGGCGCCCTGCCCCGGCTGCGCAAGCGGGTGCTGGAGGTCGGCGAAAATCTCCGGTCGCTGCTGTCGGACCGGCGCTGGATCCCGCACGAGCGCGAGCGCGTCAAGGGCGCCATGGCGGCCAGCCTGAACCTGCGCGACAGCCTGCAGCAGGCCGACCGGGCGGCCAAACTCGTCTCGGGCGGAGAGGACCTGAAGCCGTTCGAGGAGCGATACCTGTCGTTCCGTAAGCGGCTGCTGGCCCTGGTCGAGACCCACGAGCAGCGCTGGGGCGACCTGCTGGAGAGCCTCTACGCCGACGAGGACATCGACCCTGACGAAGACCCCGAAGACCGGTCTGGTTGAGGACGACACGCCGCGGTCTCCGTGGTGGGCACACCTCGTTTCGCCCCCTACCACCCGTGTTCACAGCCACCCTACGGCGGGTGTACCGGCCTGCTCGGAGCCGCTGACGATCCAGGTGCGGAGGTCGACCCTTCCGGGTTGCTCGACCTGCCCGCCCGACCGGGAATGGCGACGATATTCGCGGTACCATGAGGATCTTCAGGTGCCTTCGGCCAACGGCGGATGTGCGACCTGGGGAGACCGGGGCTCGAGGCCAGACAGGGCAGGTGATGGGCGAAGACATCAGCGAGGGACGCTTTACCCCGGAGGACTATCGGCGTTTCGGAGACTGCCTGGACCGCGAGACGGAGTTGCTCGGGCACTGGTTGCGGAGCCGGGAGGAACCTGGCTGCAGCCACCCGCGCCTGGGCTTCGAGATCGAGGCCTGGCTGATCGACGAGGACTGTCAGCCTCTCCCCGGCAACGAGGCCTTTCTCGAGGCCTTCGACCACCCGATGGCCACGCTCGAGCTCGCCCAGTTCAATGTCGAACTCAATTCCAGCGTGTTCCAGACCGGGACCGACTGCTTCTGCATGGTGCTCGAGGAACTCTCCGAGACACTGCGCCGGGCCCGGACGGCAGCAGAGCGGATCGGCGGCGCGCTGCTGATGGCGGGCACACTGCCGACCCTGCTGCCGAAGCATCTGGGGCTGCACCACATGTCCCGGCGCACCCGGTACCAGGCGCTGAACAGCGCCGTGCTGGAACGCCGTGCACAGCGGCCGCTGCGGCTGGAGATCGAGGGCCGCGAGCACCTGCGGCACGAGCACACCGATGTGATGCTGGAGGCCGCGGCAACGTCGTTCCAGATCCACCTGGAGACCCAGCCGGCGGTCGCACACCGGGTCTACAACGCGGCACTCGCGGCCTCCGCACCGGTGCTGGCCGCGAGCGGCAACACCCCGTTCCTGTTCGGAAAGCTCCTGTGGGAGGAGTCCCGGATCCCCCTCTTCGAGCAGGCGGTCGAAGTGGGCGGCTTCGGCGACTCCGCGCGCGGCCCCGTTCGCCGGGTGACCTTCGGCAGCGGCTACCTCCGCGAGAGCATCCTGGAGGCCTTCCAGGAAAACCGCCGGCACTTCCCGATCCTGTTGCCGAGCCATCTGCCCGGGAACGACGCGACGCTTCCGCATCTGCGCCTGCACAATGGCACGATCTGGCGCTGGAACCGGCCGATCCTGGGCATCGACGCCGATGGCAGCTTCAATCTCCGGATCGAACACCGGAGCCTGCCCGCCGGACCCAGCCTGGAGGACATGCTCGCGAACACCGCCTTCCTGCTGGGTCTGATCGAGCATCTGGTATCGGAAGCGGGCAACGGGCACGGAGTCCTCGAGTTCGCCAGCGCCCGCGACAACTTCTATGCCGCCGCCCGCTACGGGCTCAGGAGCCGCCTGCGCTGGAGGGATCGACAGCCGCAACCCGCCCGGCAGCTGATCCTGCAGCGCCTGCTGCCCTGCGCCGCGGAGGGGCTGGACCGGCTCGGGATCGATGGCAGCGAACGCGATCACCTGCTGGGGATCGTCGCGGCCCGGGTGCAGTCCGGTCAGACCGGCAGCATCTGGCAGCAGCGCTGGGTCGACCGTCACGGCCGCGACATGAAGGGCCTGACCCGGGCCTACCGTGACTGGCAGGACACCGGCCTGCCCGTACACCATTGGAGTCTGTAATGTCCGATCCGCTCTTCGACGAACACGACGCCCTGCCGGAAGGCTTCCTGTCCGCCAGTCCCGGGGACCTGCACCGCATTCTGCCGCGTCCGGCCATCATACGGCTCCCGGGGATGCGGACCCCGGCGGTGGCGGTGGTGCTCATGCTGCACGGAAACGAGCCCGTGGGCCTGCAGGCGGTGCAGCAGCTTATGCGGCACTACGCCGGCCGGCGCCTGCCGCGGGCGCTGACGCTGGTGGTCGGCAACGTGCAGGCGGCAGCCTTGGGCCAGCGGCATCTGGACCGTCAGCCCGACTTCAACCGCATCTGGCCGGGCACGGAACAGCCCGGCTCGCAGGAGTCGCGGATGTTCGAGCAGATTGTTGCCCGCCTGCGCGAGGAGGGCCTGTTTGCGGCGATCGACCTCCACAACAACACCGGGCGCAATCCGCATTACGCCTGCGTCAACTTCCTGGACGACGGCTTCCTGAACCTGGCCGGCCTGTTCGGTCGCACGGTGGTCTATTTCACCCGGCCGCGCGGCGTGGCGTCGATGGCCCTCGCCGACATCGCGCCCTCGGTGACATTGGAATGCGGTCACCCGAACGACGCGGCCGGCATCCGGCACGCGCTGGAGTTCATCGACGCGGTGCTGCACCTGAGCCGCTTTCCGGCCCACCCTCCGGACATCCGGTCCATCGAGGTCTTTCACACCGTCGCGCAACTGCGCGTGCGGCCCGGGCTGCGCGTGGGGCTGGAGGAGGATGCCGATGTGGTGCTGGAACCGGAGCTGGACTGGATGAATTTCCGGATCCTGCCCGCCGGCACCCGGCTGGTGCGCCAGACGGGGGACACCTCGGATTCCCTGATCGCGACGGATTCCGAGGGACGCGACGTCACCCCGGACTACCTGGAGCAGGAGGGACCGGACGTGCGCCTGAGCCGGCCGATGATGCCATCGATGCTGACGCTGGACACGCGGGTCATCGCCCAGGACTGCCTGTGTTACCTGATGGAGCCGCTGGACCTCGCGCGCAACTCGAGTTCCGCCGCCCGCATAGCCCCCTAGCGGGTCATGCGGGCTCAGTCCTCGCGTTCGACCCGTTCCAGCACCTGTTCGACGCGATCGCCCTTGCGATAGTAGCGCGGATCGCGGGACATCCCGGCCAGTGCGCGTTCCCGCGCCTCCTCGGTATCGAACCAGCGGAAGTATTCCCAGCCCGGACCGAGCAGGTGGGGTGCGGACAGGGTGCTGCCCTCGGGAAGCGTGATTCGGATGCCGTAGCGTTTCATGAGCGGAGACAGTCTCGGGAATGAACGCGGGGCCGCGCCCGCCGTTCGGTGGGCCACTCCAGCACGAGTCGGTCGGCGAAGGGGTTGGTGGCTACGCCCTGATTCGAACAGGGGACCCCATCATTATGAGTGATGTGCTCTAACCAGCTGAGCTACGTAGCCGCTCGGGCCGGGAATTCTCGATTCCCGGCGGAGCAATGTCAAGCAGGGCCGGGTGCACTAGATGCGCAGCCGGTCTACGACGCGGCCGTCCCGCAGGTGCTCCTCCAGGATCTCGTCGATGTCGCGCTCATCCTGGTAGGTGTACCAGACGCCCTCCGGATAGACCACCGCCACCGGCCCCTCGTTGCAGCGATCGAGACAGCCCGAGGTGTTCACGCGGACCTGGCCCTTGCCGTGGATTCCCATGTCCTTTGCGCGCTTCTTCGCGTAGGCCCGCAACTCCGTTGCGCCGTGATCCTCGCAGCAGTTGCCGTCCTCGCGCATGTTGGTACAGAAAAAGATGTGTCGCTGGTAATAGCTCATGTCGCCTCCTACCTTGCTCCGACATCATAGCCACCTGTATCCGCCGCGAACAGGCAACGGGACCCGCGATGGGGAAACAGCCTGGCGGGCCATGCGGAACCCCGCCCCCATTCCGGCATACAGCCGACCGTAGCCACCTGCTGCTATCCTCTGCGGCCCGGCCTGCCTGCCGCTTCTGTCCAATGACTCCGACATCGAAAGCCTCACTACCCCCATCCAGCCGCCGAACCAGCGGTCTGCCTGCCTTCGCTGACGAGCTGGCCGGCGCGGACCGCTGCGTGCTCTGCGGCATGTGCCTGCCGCACTGCCCTACCTACGGTGTGCAGCGCGTAGAGGGGGACTCGCCGCGCGGGCGCATCACCCTGATGCAGGGACTGGCCCAGGGGCGCCTGGAGCCGGAGAATGCGCGGCTGCGCGCGCACCTGGAGGGCTGCCTCGGCTGCCGCTCCTGCGAGGCGGTCTGTCCTGCCGGGGTCCGCTTCGGCGAGTTGATGGATCATGGCCGGCATGTGCTTCACACGCATCCAGCAAGCAGATGGGAGCGTACCGGGGAGCTACTGTTCGGCCCACTGCGGCGGGCCGCCCTGCGCCGGCGCGGTCTGCGCCGCGGCGGCGCGCTGATCGCACGGCTTGCCCGCGGCTCGGGGCTGGCTCGCCTCCTGCCGCCGTCGTGGCTGCCCGGCCGGATGCTGCGGCACGTGGCCCCTTCACTGCACCGTCTGCCGGCACTGAAGCCCTCGGCCGCTCCCGCCGCCGCGGATGTCTGGGTCTTCACCGGCTGCATGGACGCCTTCTTCACCGGCCCCGACCTCCGCGACGCCCTGGAACTGCTGGACGGACTCGGGGTGCGCGTAGCGATTCCCCGGGGACAGGTGTGCTGCGGGGCAATCGATCAGCATCTCGGGCGGCTGAGCGACGCGGAGGACCTGCGGATGTCGAACCTGCGGGCCTTCGCCGGCGATCAGCCGGTCCTCGCGCTGGACAGCGGCTGCGAGGCGCAGCTGCGCGAGTATCCTGCCGAGGGCTGGCAGGGCCGAGTGACCAGCCTGACGGGTTTCCTCGCCGGTCTGCCGGTCGAGGGGTTTCGCTGGCGCACGGACCCGGTCCGCGTTGTCGTGCACCTGCCCTGCACGCTGCGCAACGTGACCCGGGAGACGGACGGCATCCGTGGTCTGCTGCAGCGCCTGCCGGGGGTGGAGGTCATGACGCTTGCACCGCCACGAAACTGCTGCGGCGCCGGCGGCACCGCGATGCTGACACAGCCGGCGATGGCCGACCCGCTCGGCCGGGAGACCCTGGAGGCGCTCCAGCTCTCGGAGCCCGACGTGATCATCAGTCCCAACGTCGGCTGCAGCGTGCACCTGCGGGCCCTGCAGACGGGCGGCCCCCGCATCGTCTCCCCGGCCCGGTTCCTGCGCGAGCGCCTCGCCCCCGGCCGGTAGGAGGAGGCCAGCCCCCTGGGGGTCGTGGGAGCGGCTTCCAGCCGCGATGCGGCCTTGCGTTGGGTGTCCTCGGGCCATCGCGGCCTCAGGCCGCTCCTACGCCCCCACGGGGTGTGCCATTGGAACGGCGCGCCTGCGGCGCATTCGCGAGCAGGCTCGCTCCTACAGGGGGAATCGGCTGCTGCGGACGGTGGCGTCAGATCCAGTAGGCGGTGCCGGTCATTACCCTGGCGA
>JAGTVE010000047.1 GCA_018224485.1 Thioalkalivibrio sp.
AGACGCGCGCCCGGATTCTCGATGCGGCAGAGGCGCTGTTTGTCGAACACGGCCTGGAGGGCACCTCCATGCGCATGATCACCGGCCGGGCGGTGCGTCCGGACGATATTCTGGGGGCCTTTCTGTCGCCCCGGCTGATGTCCTTCCTGCTGGCGGGTCTGCGCGCGCCGCTTCCGGAACGTCTGGCACCCCCGGATCCGCCGGACGGCGGGAAGGTCTGAGCAGGGAGATCCCGATGGCCACATTCCGATTCCTGCATGCAGCGGACATCCACCTCGACAGCCCGCTTCGGGGCCTGTCGGGGCAGGAGGGGAGCGCCGCCGAACGAATCCGGGGCGCGACCCGGGAGGCCTTCGAGCAGCTCATCTCGCTGGCGCTTACCGAGGCGGTCGCCTTCGTGGTTATTGCCGGCGATCTCTACGACGGCGACTGGCGCGATTACCGCACCGGGCTGTTCTTCGCGGGACAGATGGGCCGCCTGAACGAGGCCGGCATCCCGGTGTTCCTGCTGCACGGCAACCACGACGCGGAGAGCCAGATCACGCGCCGGCTGTCGCTGCCTGGGAACGTGCGGGTGTTCGGAGCGCGCATCCCCGACACCTTCATGCTGGATGAACTCGGCGTGGCCCTCCACGGACGGAGTTTCCGGCACCGCGACACCCGCGAGAACCTCGTGCCGGGCTATCCCGAACCGGTGGACTGCGACCTCAACATCGGCGTGCTGCACACCGGACTCGGCGGTATGGGTGGCCACGAGAACTATGCGCCGTGCGCGCTGGAGGATCTTCTGGCACGGGGCTACGACTACTGGGCGCTTGGCCATGTGCATCAGTTCCAGGTCCTCCACGAATATCCCCACGTGGTCTTCCCGGGCAACCTGCAGGGCCGTCATATCCGCGAGACCGGCCCCAAGGGAGCGGTCCTGGTCACCGTGACGGATGGCCGGCTGAGCGATCTTTCGGTGGTCCCCGCCGACGTGGTCCGCTGGAGCCTCGTGCCGGTGCAGATGGATGCGGACACCGGCGTGGCCGGGGCCGTCAGCCGGATCCGCACAGCCCTGGAACAGGCCGTGGAGCAGGAGTCCGATGGGCGCCTGCTGGCCTGCAGGGTCGAGCTGCGGGGGCGGAGCGCGGGGCATGATCAGCTGGTGGCGGCCGAGGACCATCTGCTCGCGGAGGCACGGTCGATCGCGGCCGGACTGGGGGTGGATGCCGCATGGGTGGAGCGGGTGGTGGTGGCCACGCGTCCCGGGGCCGGAGCCGCCGATCAGCCGGTGCGCAGCGATGCCCTCGGTGAGCTGCAACGAATGCTTCAGGAGGCGCATGCGGACGCGGAGCTGCTGGAGCGGCTCGGCGAGGATCCCGGTCAGTTGCTGCAACGGCTGCCCCATGCGGTGCGCGCCGGGATCGAGGCGGACTCGATCCTTGGCGTGGCCCTGGGCGGTGATCAGCGGGCGCTGGTCGCGGCGGTACTGCCCCACCTGATGGCGCGGCTAACCGCGGAGATGGACTGAGATGCGACTGCGCCGCCTCGACCTGCTGCGTTACGGTCACTTCACCGGGCGGTCGATCGACTTCCCGTCGCATGCCGGAGACCTGCATCTGGTCTTCGGGCCGAACGAGGCCGGCAAGTCCACCGCGCTGACGGCGATCGAGGACCTGCTGTTCGGGATCCCGATGCAGTCGGGCTTCAACTTCCTGCACGAGTACCGGGACATGCGCCTCGGCGCGGTCCTTGAATCGGGGACGGATACGCTGGCCTTCCTGCGCCGCAAGGGCACCCGTGACACCGTGCTGGGCCCGGACGAGCTGCCGTTGCCGGGCGGCGAGTCCGTGTTGCATCCCTTCCTTTCCGGGGCCGATCGGTCCTTCTTCGAACGCATGTTCAGCCTGGACCACCGGCGCCTGGAGAAGGGGGGTCAGGAGATCCTCGATGCCCGCGACGAGATCGGCCGGATGCTGTTCGCGGCCGGTGCCGGGATAGCCGACCTGCGCCAGCGGCTGGCGGCCCTGGAGCAGGAGGCCGACGGGCTCTGGGGACCGCGCCGGTCCTCGAAGCGGCTGTATACCCGTGCGGCCGACCGGTTGGAGGAGGCGGACCGGGAGCTGCGTGAGCAGACCGTCACGGCGACGCAGTGGGAAGAGCGACGCGCCGCGGTTGCGGCCGCGGAGGGGGCGCACGCGGAGCTCGAGGAAGAATACGTGCGCACGCAGGCCGAGGGTCGGCGTCTCGCCCGGATCCGGCGCGTCCACCGCGACGTCCGCCGAAAGGAGGAACTGACCCGCGAGTTCGAGGCGATGGGGCCACCGGTGGTGATCCCCGAGGATGCCGAGGAACAGCGGGTCGAGGCGGAGACCCGGGCGCTGGAGGCGTCGACGCGGATCGAGACGCTGGCGGACAGGATTCGCGAGACGCGTGAGGAACTGAACGGACTGAACGCCGATGCCGCGCTGCTGCTACGCGGCGACGAGGTGCGCCTGCTCCACGAACGGCGCATCGAGGTGCGGCGGGCGCGCGGGGACCTGCCGAAGCGCGAGGCGGAACTGGCTGCGGCCGAGGCCCGGTTGCTGGCATTGGCCTCGGATCTGGGCTGGTCGGCCGGCACGCCGGCCGCGGTGATCGCGGCCCTGCCGTCCCGGGCGAAGCTCGGGGTCGCGCGCTCCCTGCTGGCCGAGCGCGGGGAGATCTCCTCGGGCCTGGCCGTCGCCCGGGAGTCACTGCGTGAAGCGGAAGAACGCCGGCAACGGGTCCTCGCCCGCCTCGAGGCCGCCCCGGCCACGCCGGACCGCGGCGGGCTGGCCGCCCTCGTGGCCACGGTGCGTGGTCAGGGTGACCTGGTCGGAAGGCTGCAGGCGGCAGCCGCGGAACGGGAACAGGCCCGGCTCGGCGCCGAGGGTCTGCAGGCGCGGATGCGGCCTGCAGTGGAAGATCCGGAGGCCCTGGTCGACCTGCCCGTACCCGCACGGGCCGAGGTTCAACGAATGCGCGATCTTCTCCTCGAGTGGGAGCAGCGCGACCGCGATCTTCGCCGCCAGATGCAGGATGCCGAAGAGGAGCTTCTGCGGCTGCGCCGGACGCTGGAACGGGCATCGCGCGACGGCGCGGAACTCTCCGGGGAGGAACTCGCCCAGGCGAGACGAGATCGCGACCGGATCTGGGAACTGGTGGAACGCCGGCATATCCGGGGCGAGGCGCTGCCGGCGCAGGATCAGGCGCGGTTCGCGGACCTGACCGGGGATCTCGCCGGGCACTACCGCACCGCGCTGCTGAAGGCCGACGCGATCGCCGACCGGCGGTTCGAGCACGCCGAGGCCGTGGGACGCCTGACGCAGCTTGCCGACGCCGCCGAGACGCAGCGGGGAGCCGTGGATGCCCTGTCCCGGCGGCTGGAGACGCTGGCTGCGGAGGGCGCAGAGCTGCGCCGGGAGTGGTGCGTCCTCTGGGAGCCGGCGGGGCTGGAGCCCTTGGCACCGGATGCGATGCTCGCCTGGCTCGAGGCCCGGGATGAGGTGCTGCAGCGCCTGCGGACACGGGACGAGGCGGCCGTGCGCCTCTCGGCGCTGCAGGAAGAGGAGCGCCGAGCACGCGAAGGCCTACTCGGCGAGTTCAGGCGCCACGACCTTGCGCAGGAGACGGTAGGACAGCCGCTGCCGGTGCTGCTGCAGCGAGGCGTAGATCTGCTGCACGCGCTGGAACAGGCCGA
>JAGTVE010000048.1 GCA_018224485.1 Thioalkalivibrio sp.
GGTATCTAGCTACTTCTTCCGCGGCTTTTCTGAGAGCGATGGCGCAGCAGCCGTCCAGGGCGGAATCGACTTCGAGGACGCGTCCGGATTCTATCTCGGTACGTGGGTGTCGAACGTGGATTTTGGCCCCGATTCGTCAACTTACGAACTTGATCTCTATGGCGGCTTTGCGGGCGAAGTCGCTAACGGGCTCGGGTATGACGTGGGATACATTTACTACGCGTACCCTGACGCCCCGGGAAGCGAGGATTTTGGCGAACTCTACGGTGAATTGTCCTATGACATGTTCTACGGCGGGCTTGCCTACACCATCAACGATGACGACGACTCTGCGCTCGAGAGCGGGGACCTGTACTACTACGCGGGCGTCGATGTTCCGGTTGCCGAGGTCTACAGCGCGGGCTTCTTAATCGGGCGCACCGATTTTGATGACTCCGACGCCGAGAACTATACGCACTACACCGCGAGCCTGGCCCGCGACGCCGGCGATCTCGGTGAATTCAGCTTCAACCTCGAGTACGAAGATGAGTTTGACGAGGACCTGAAGGCATGGGTGGGCTGGGGGATCAGCTTCTGACCTGACGTCTCCTCCCGTTTCGCCACTGCGAGCCCGCGGTTTCGACCGCGGGCTCGCGCCGTTTCGGGTCCCCGAGCCGAGCCGGAGGCCTGCCGGCACATATTCCGGGAAAGCTTGGCGGCTTCTTCGCGGTATCCACGGTGTGTGAGGCTGGTCTGCCTATACCGGTGTCGCCGGTCCCCGAAGGCGTGGCTCTGGGCGGTAGGAGCGGCCTCTGGCCGCGACGCGGCGGTTGGGTGGGGATCGCGGCTGGAAGCCGCTCCCACAAAAGCGGGGGGGTACTGGGTGGTGGGAGCGGCCTCTGGCCGCGATGCGGCGGTTGGGTGGGGATCGCGGCTGGAAGCCGCTCCTACGGTGGGCCCTCTCCCCCGCAAGCGGGGGAGAGGGTTAGAGCGTGCGGGAGAAGCGGCGCTCGCCGGTGGTGTCGAGGTAGCGGTCGAAGGTCATGCAGATGTTGCGGATCATCAGGCGGCCGACGGGGAGGACGTGGATGTGGTTGCCGTCCACGGTCAGGAGTCCGTCGTCAATGAAGGCTTCGAGGTTCTCGAGTTCGTCTGCGAAGTAATCCTCGAAGGCGATGCCGAAGCGCTCGCCGATCCGGTCGCCGTCCAATTCGAAGTGGCAGATCAGTTCCGTGATGACCGCGCGGCGCAGCTTGTCGTCCTCGTTGACCACGAAGCCGCGCTCGAGCGGTAGCCGCCCCTCGGCGAGGATCTGGCGGTAGGTGTCGATGTCCTTCACGTTCTGGCTGAAGGAATCGCCGACCTGGCTGATCGCCGACACGCCCATCGCGACGAGGTCGCACTCGGCGTGGGTCGCGTAGCCCTGAAAGTTCCGATAGAGGCTGCCCTCGCGTTGGGCGCGTGCGAGCGGGTCATCGGGCTTAGCGAAGTGGTCCATGCCGATCAGGACGTATCCCGCGCCCGTGAGGTGATGAATGGTGGCCTCGAGGATGGAGAGCTTCTCGGCCGGTGTCGGGAGGTCGTCGTCGTTGATGCGGCGCTGCGGCATGAAGCGCGTGGGCAGGTGAGCGTAGTTGAAGACCGACAGTCGGTCGGGACTCGCCTCGATCACCCGGTCCAGCGTGCGCAGGAAGGCGTCGACGGTCTGGAAGGGCAGGCCATAGATCAGGTCGATGCTGATGCCGTGGAAGCCCTCCGCGCGTGCCGCCTTCAGCACCGCGAGCGTTTCCTCCTCAGACTGGATGCGGTTCACTGCCTTCTGCACCCGGGGATCGAAGTCCTGGACCCCCAGGCTCATGCGGTTGAAGCCGAGTTCGCGCAATACCGCCACGGTCGCCGGATCGGCCTCGCGCGGATCGATCTCGATCGAGTACTCGCCGGTGTCGTCCGTCTTCAGCTCGAAGTGTTCACCCGTGCGGCCCATCAGCTCGCGCATCTGGTCAAGACTCAAAAAGGTCGGCGTGCCACCGCCCCAGTGCAGCTGCTCGATCGGGCGGCCGTTGTCGAACAGGGCCGACTGCAGTGCCATCTCCCGATAGACATCGTCGAGGTAGGGCTGGGCCTTGCTGCGGTCCTTGGTCGCGACCTTGTTGCAGGCACAGTAGAAGCAGACGGTGTCGCAGAAGGGAATGTGGAAGTAGAGCGACAGGGGGCCGCCGCGGGCATTGCTGACGGCGGCCTGCTGGCGATACTGCGCCTCGTCGAAACCGGAGTGAAACTGCACCGCGGTTGGATAGGACGTGTAGCGCGGACCCGCCTTGTCATAGCGGCGAATCAGGTCGGCGTCGAAGATCGGGTTTGCTTGCATTGCTTGCATCCGGGGCTGGCGGGACGCGGCTGGAGCAGACCGGACCCCGCTCTGGCGCGGCGTCCGGCGCTGAACCACCCTGTTCAGGCGCTCGGCTCGAGACGAATCTCCTGTGAATCGAGCTCGGCCATGCGGCCACGCAGACGCCACGCACCGTCAGTTGGCTCGATGTACACGTACCAGAGCGCGGTCTCCAGGGCCTCGATATCCGCGTAGTATTGGTTCCGCACGGGATCATGGGTCAGCGCCAGCTCCTGGTCGAAATGGTCACGGGTTGGGTGCACGAACCTGACCTCAAGCTCCTGCCTCGGAATGGCCGGGTTGCTCTGGAGCATCACCCACACGCGCTCGTCCTCGATCTGGACGTCGGCGGCCAGCCCGAGCTGCGTTGCGAAGCGGGCCCGTTCGATACTCTGGTTCATGCCACGCCCTTCCTTGGAATAGTCGCCGATCACCATCCCGTCCGGATCCTGGATGGCGAAGGTGATCAGGAGCACGCCGAGAACGATTCCGGCCAGGGGTGGGGTGATCACGAACCAGGGCCAGAACTGCTTGTACCAGGGCAGGGCATCTTCACGGGGATAACGCATGAATGCAGATCCTCAGGCTGAAACCATCAACGTAACGGACCGACGAAACGGCTCGGGCGTTCGTTGGAGAGTTCGGGCTGGTCCACGACCGATGCACGGAAGATGACCTCGCTGCTCGCTCCCGTCAACCCGTAGGGATCCATGCGCACGCTGATCGGGAACTCGATCACGCGCCCGGCGGGAACCGCGACATAGTCGCCCTCCTGCCACGCCAGCTCGGCGCCCTCCAGGCCCTCGATGCTGATCTCGAAGTGGCGCTCGGCGGGTGCGCGGTTGGTCAGCTTCAGGGTGTAAACGTTCTCGACCTGGCCGTCGGGGAGCTCGCGGTAGAGCACGTTGCGGTCGCGAATCACGTCGACGCCCACCGGGTTGCGTGCAGACACGCCGTACACGAAGCCGGCCAGCAGAATCAGCAGCAGCATGCCGTAGAGGAACACGCGCGGGCGCAGTAACTTGGTGGGCTGGCCCGCCATCGCGTTTTCCGTGGTGTAGCGCACCAGCCCCTTGGGGTAGCCCATCTTCTCCATGACTTCGTCGCACACGTCCACGCAGGCCGAGCAGCCAATACACTGGTACTGCAGGCCGTCTCGGATGTCGATGCCCGTCGGACATACCTGTACGCAGAGGGTGCAGTCGATGCAGTCGCCCAGCCCCTTGGCCTTGTGATCCGTGCCGCGCTTGCGCGGTCCACGGGGTTCGCCGCGCTCCTCGTCGTAGGAGATGATCAGCGTGTCCTTGTCGAACATCGCGCTTTGGAAGCGCGCGTAGGGGCACATGTAGATACACACCTGCTCGCGCATGAAGCCCGCGTTGCCCCAGGTCGCGAATCCGTAGAAGAGGACCCAGAAGGTCTCCCAGCCACTGGTGTTCAGGGTCAGGAACCGCGGAATCAGATCGGTGATGGGAACGAAGTAGCCGACGAAGGTCAGGCCGGTGAACAGTCCGAACAGGATCCAGACGGAGTGCTTGCCCGTCTTGCGCAGGATCTTTTCCTTGGTCCACGGCGCCTTGTCCAGCTTCATCTGTTTCGCACGGTCGCCCTCGAACCATCGCTCGATACGCAGGAAGGCCTCGGTCCAGACCGTCTGCGGGCAGGCGTACCCGCACCAGAGCCGCCCGGCCAGCGCGGTGAAGAAGAACAGGGTCAGCGCCGCGATCACCAGCAGCATGGCCAGAAGGAAGAAGTCCTGCGGCCAGAAGGTGAGGCCGAACACGTGGAACTCGCGCGCGGGCAGGTCGAACAGCACCGCCTGGCGGCCCTCCCACTGTATCCAGGGCACCCCGTAGAAGATGCCGAGCAGCACGAGCATCGCCGTGACGCGAAGCCGGGCGAACAGGCCACTCACCTGCCTCGGGTAGATCTTTTCGTGCTTTGCGTAAAACTCCTGCTCCAGACCCTCCGCCGGGGTGGTCGCGGCCTTGCTCCTGCGTTTCGTGTCGGATTCTGCCATGGTTTTGCTCGAAATCGGATGGGGGATGACGCGGAGAAAAAAAGGGCGGGACACCGTGGAGTGTAGCCCGCCCTGGCTGACGCAAGAGGTCGGCTAATCGGGACTGAGGCTGTAGATGTAGGCAGACAGCACATGCACCCTGTCTTCACCCAGCAGTTCCTGGAAGGCCGGCATCACGCCTGCACGACCATTCTCGACGGTGTGCTTGATCGCGCCCAGCGACCCGCCGTAGATCCAGACGTTCTTGGTCAGCGCCGGCGCGCCGAGCATCTCCATGCCGCTCCCGTCCTGCCCATGGCAACCGGCACAGAACATCTGGAATCGCGCCTGGCCCGCCTCGGCCTTGGCCTCGTCGGCGTCGGAGCGACCGGAGAGCTGCAGCACGTAATGCGCGACCTCCTCCACGCCCTCTTCACCGAGGGAGGCGCCGAAGCCCGGCATGTTGGCCTGTCGGCCCTGCGCGATGCTGGTCTGGATCGCACTCGGGGCCCCGCCCCACTGCCAGGTGCCATTGGCCAGGTTCGGGAATCCGCTGGCACCGCGGGCGTCGGATCCATGACAGGTGGAGCAGTAGTTGAGGTAGAGCCGGCGCCCCGTGGTCAGGGCATCGGAGTCCTCCGCGAGCACCGGGACGTCCTTCTCGGCCATCGCCGCGAAGATCGGCTCGTAACGCTCTTCCGCGCGCTGCATCTCCCGGGTGTACTGGCTCTCCTCGACATCCAGCATGTTTCCGGAATGCCATCCCAGCATGCCGGCAAAGCGGCCCAACCCCGGATAGAGCACGAGATAGATCAGCGCGAACACGATGGTGAAATAGAACATGTACAGCCACCAGCGTGGCAACGGGTTGTTGAACTCGCTGAGGCCATCCCAGGTGTGGCCCGTCTCCGAACCCTCGGCCACCTCGCCCGGGCGCTTCTTGGCAGTCCAACGGATCAGCCAGTAGATGCCTGCGATATTGGCGAGCGTGAGCAGCACGACCCACCAATGCCAGAAGGTACTCATGTCGTACTCGTTCATTATTCGTCTCCTTTCCGCGACCGCTCGGGGTCCGGCTTGTCGTCTTCGTCGGCAAAGGGGAGGTTGGCGGCTTCATCAAAGCGCTTTTTCTGCCTGCTGCTGAAGGCCCACCAGACGATCCCGAGGAACAGGATCATCACCAGCAGGGTGAGCAGGCCATGCAATATGCCGAAGCTCATCCGTCATCTCCAGTGCGCAAGCGCGGTACCCATTCCCTGCAGATAGGCGATCAGGGCATCCATTTCGGTTCTGTCCTCGACTTCCTCCTGGGCATTCGCAATCTGCTCGTCGGTGTAGGGGACCCCAAGCCGCTGCATCGCCCGCATCTTGCGCGGCGTGACGTCGGTGTTGATCACCCGGTTTTCCAGGAAGGCGTAGGCCGGCATGTTCGATTCCGGCACGACCGCACGCGGGTCGGTCAGGTGCAGCCGGTGCCAGTCGTCGCTGTAGCGGCCACCGACTCGGGCGAGGTCGGGACCGGTACGCTTCGAGCCCCAAAGGAAGGGGTAATCCCAGACGAATTCACCCGCCACCGAGTAGTGTCCGTAGCGCTCGGTCTCCGCCCGGAATGGTCGGATCTGCTGCGAGTGACAAGTGTTGCAGCCCTCGCGGATGTAGATATCCCTCCCTTCCAGTTGCAGCGCGGTGTAGGGCTCCATGCCCTCGATTGGTTCGGTAGTGCTGGTCAGAAAGAACAGCGGCACGATCTGCACCAGACCCGCCACACTGATCACCAGGATGATCAGGACGACCATCAGGCCAATGTTTTTCTCAACGACTTCATGACTCATGGTGTTGTCTCCCCCGAATCAGTGCGCGGTCTGCGGAACGGTGTGCACCACAGGCTTGGTGCCGGCGATGGTCTTCCACACGTTCCAGATCATGATGAACATGCCGAGGAAGAAGACGGCGCCGCCCAGGAAGCGGAGGAAGTAGTACGGATACATCTGCACCAGCGTCTCCACGAAGTTGTAGGTGAGGGTTCCGTCCTCGTTCACGGCCCGCCACATCAGACCCTGCATCACGCCGGCGATCCACATCGACACGATGTACATCACGGTGCCGATGGTCGACAGCCAGAAGTGCCACTCGATGGCCTTGATCGAATACATCTTCTCCTTGCCCCACAGCGCGGGAATCAGCGCGTAAAGCGAACCGATGGAGATCATTGCCACCCAGCCGAGCGCACCGCCATGGACGTGACCGATGGTCCAGTCCGTGTAGTGCGAGAGGGCGTTCACGGTCTTGATCGACATCATCGGGCCTTCGAACGTGGCCAGCCCGTAGAAGGAGAGGGATACGATCAGGAAGCGCAGGATCGGGTCCGTGCGGAGCTTATGCCAGGCCCCGGAGAGGGTCATGATACCGTTGATCATGCCACCCCAGGACGGCGCCAGCAGGATCAGCGAGAAGACCATGCCCAGCGACTGCACCCAGTCGGGTAGCGCGGTGTAGTGCAGGTGGTGCGGACCGGCCCACATATACAGGGAAACCAGCGCCCAGAAGTGCACCACGGACAGCCGGTACGAGTAGATCGGGCGTCCGGCCTGCTTCGGCACGAAGTAGTACATCATCCCGAGGAAGGCGGCGGTGAGAAAGAAGCCTACGGCGTTATGGCCGTACCACCACTGGATCATCGCGTCCATGGTCCCGGGGTACATCGAGTAGGACTTGAACAGCGTGACCGGCATCGACATGTTGTTGACGATATGCAGTACCGCGATGACGATGATGAAGGCCCCGAAGAACCAGTTCGCCACGTAGATGTGGCTGACGCGGCGCTTCACGATGGTTCCAAAGAACACGATGGCGTACGCGACCCAGACAAGGGCCACCAGGATCGCAATGGGCCACTCCAGTTCGGCGTATTCCTTGCTCATGGTCATGCCCAGGGGCAGGGTGATTGCGGCCAGCACGATGACGACCTGCCAGCCCCAGAAGGTGAAGGCCACTAGAGGTCCGCCGAAGAGTCGGGTTTGGCAGGTGCGCTGGACGATGTAGTAGGAAGTGGCGAACAGTGCGGAGCCGCCGAAGGCGAAGATCACCGCGTTGGTGTGCAATGGGCGCAGGCGCCCGAAGCTGAACCACTCGAGGTTGGTGTTCAGGGCTGGCCAGACCAGCTGTGCGGCGATGAGCACGCCTACGAGCATTCCGACCACACCCCAGACGATCGTCATGATCGAGAACTGCCGAACTACCTTGTAGTTATAGGTTTCTTGCGTCGCTGTTCGGACGTCATGCGTGTCTGCGGTTGTTTCCATGGAGATCCCCCAACGGTTAAGAAATCGGCACAGCCAAGCGACTTGGACGGGCTGCCCCGCATGCCGGAGTGTAGGCCATGATCGCCCGGTTTGGATGATTCAGGTCAAAACTTTTTTTGCCATACAGCTTTTAGTTTGGAACCAGTGGGTAATGAACTTGTTTTAATATAATAATGTTCTTAAGTCGCGGCTCCCTGTCACCCGTGGCGGCTGCTGCAGTATGCTGCGGTCACTCTCGGGTAGGCACGGTGACGAACGCATCGTCCCGGGAGCCATCAACACGAGGAGGGGCGCATGAGGTTCGAGACCAGGGCGATTCACGCAGGCTTCCAGCCGGATCCGACGACCCGGGCCGTGGCGGTGCCGATCTACCAGAC
>JAGTVE010000049.1 GCA_018224485.1 Thioalkalivibrio sp.
GTGCCCATCGTGCTGCTACTGGTGCGGGCCGGTCACACGCTGGATCCCGGCAGCTACGCCGGGCTGAAGGGATAGGCCGGGATGGACGGCATGCTGACACTCCTGGTCCTGTTGCCACTGGCGGGGTTCCTGCTGAACGGGCTGCTCGGGGGGCGGCTGGGTACCGTATTCGTGAACGGTGTGGGGGTTGGCCTGCCGTTTCTGGCGTTCGGGGTCGCGCTCTGGGCCTGGCGCAGCCTCGAGGCCGGGGGCGGTGCCCCCATCGTGGAGACGGTGTTCACCTGGGCGGTGATCGGGGAATACAGCTTCGAGATCGCGTTCTACCTCGATCGCCTCAGCGCGGTGATGGCCCTGATCGTGACCGGCGTCGGCGCGCTGATCCACCTCTATTCCGTCGGCTACATGAAGGGTGACGAGGGCTATGCCCGCTATTTCGCCTACCTGAACCTGTTCCTGTTCTTCATGCTGCTGCTGGTGCTCGGCCGCTCGCTGCTGGTGCTGTTCGTCGGCTGGGAGGGAGTGGGTCTCGCGTCCTACCTGCTGATCGGCTTCTGGTTCCAGGACGTGGCCAAGGCGCGCGCCGGACGCAAGGCCTTCATCACCAACCGCGTCGGTGACGCCGGTTTCCTGCTCGGCATGTTCCTGGTCTTCACCTTCGCGGGCACGCTGGAGATGGACCGCATCAACGAGGCCTTCGCCGCCGGATTGGTCCCGGCAGGCGTCGCGACCGCTGCCGGCATCCTGTTGTTCATCGGCGCGACCGGCAAGTCGGCGCAGATCCCGCTGCACGTCTGGCTGCCGGACGCGATGGCCGGCCCGACACCGGTCTCCGCGCTGATCCACGCGGCCACGATGGTCACCGCCGGGGTGTACCTGGTCGCGCGGCTCTCCGGGGTGTACCTGGAGGCCCCGGTCGCGTCCACGCTGATCGCGGTGATCGGAGTGCTGACCGCCTTCCTGGCCGCGACCGTCGCACTGGTGCAGAGCGACCTCAAGAAGGTGCTCGCCTACTCGACGATCTCCCAGCTGGGCTTCATGTTCCTGGCGCTGGGCGTGGGCGCCTACGGTGTGGCGGTCTTTCACCTGTTCACTCACGCCTTCTTCAAGGCCGCGCTGTTCCTCGGTGCCGGCAGCGTGATCCACGCGCTGAATGGCGAGCAGGATATCCGCCGGATGGGCGGACTGGCACGGCGCATCCCGTGGACCTTCGGGACCTTTGCGATCGCGACCGCCGCGATCGCGGGCCTGCCGCCGCTCGCCGGGTTCTTCTCCAAGGACGAGATCCTCTGGTTCGCGCTCGCTAGCGGGGAGGGGGGTTCACTCTGGCTCTGGGCCCTCGGCTCGCTGACGGCCCTGCTGACGGCGCTGTACATGTTCCGTCTGCTCTGGCTGGTCTTCCTTGGACGCTCGCGGATGCAACCGGAGACCGAGCGCCACGTGCACGAGTCCCCGATCACGATGACCGGCGTGCTGGTGGTGCTCGCGGCCCTCTCGGTGGTCGCCGGCTGGCTGGGGCTACCGCATTACCTGGAAACGCTGCTGCCGCTACCCGCGCTGCGCTTCGATTCGGCCCTGCTGCACTGGGGGCAGATCGTCTTCGCGGTGGTGCTGGCGCTGCTGGGTCTGGCCGCCGCGGCCTGGCTGTACCGCGACGGCGGGAGACCCGCCGATGAACTCTGGAACCGGTTCCGGCGCCTGCACCGCGTGCTCGCGGGGAAATACTTCGTGGACGAACTCTACGACCGCGTACTGCAGCGCCCCTGGCGCTGGGTCTCGGACCGGGTCTTCCTGCGCCTGGGCGACCGCCTGCTGATCGACGGCTCGTTGCATGGTCTGGCGGCGCTGGCGCGCCTTGGCGCGGCGGCCTTCGCCCGCGTGCAGAGCGGCAGCCTCCACTGGTACGCCTGGATGACCCTGTTCGGGCTGGTCGCGGTGCTGATCTGGGTGTGGCGTTATGTCTGACGCGACTGCACTGAATCTCCTGCTGTTCCTGCCGGTGATCGGTGGTGCCCTGTTGCTGCTCTTGCCGGAGCGGCGCCCGGATCTCGTGCGCGGCCTGGCGATGCTGGTGTTGAGCGTGCAATTGGTGCTCGCGGCATGGCTGTACTTCGAGTTCGAGGCCGGCGTATCCGGTCTGCAGTTCGAGACCCGGATTCCGTGGATCGCCGCCTGGGGCGTGCACTACCACATTGGCCTGGACGGGCTGAACCTGCTGCTGGTGCTGCTGACGGCCTTTCTCGGTCCGCTGGTCGTGGCCGGTGCGTTCACATCCATCACGAAGGACGTGAAGCTCTTTCACGGCATGGTGCTGTTCCTGCAGTTCACGATGCTCGGCACCTTCCTCGCGCAGGACCTGTTCCTGTTCTACGTGTTCTGGGAGGCGATGCTGATCCCGATGTTCCTGATCATCGGGATCTGGGGTGGCGAGCGGCGCATCTACGCGACCCTGAAGTTCTTCCTGTATACCGCCTTTGGCAGCATCCTGATGCTCGCCGCGGTGGTGTATCTCGCGTTCACCGTGCTCAGCCAGGACGGCACTCCGTCCTTCGCGATCGCCGACCTCTACCTGCTGGAACTGGCGGTCCCGGTGCAGGTGCTGCTGCTCACCGGATTCGCGCTGTCCTTCGCGATCAAGGTGCCGATGGTGCCGCTGCACACCTGGCTGCCGGATGCCCACGTGGAGGCCCCGACCGCCGGCTCGGTGATCCTCGCGGGGGTATTGCTGAAGATGGGGACCTACGGCTTCCTGAAGCTGGGCTTCCCGCTGTTCCCGGACGCCGCGCAGCTGGCGACCCCGCTGATCATGACGCTGGCCGTGGTCAGTATCCTCTATGGCGCCGGGCTCGCGCTGGTGCAGGACGACATCAAGAAGATCATCGCCTATTCGTCGGTGAGCCACCTCGGCTACGTGATGCTGGGGCTGGTCAGCTACACCCTGCTCGGGGTGCAGGGGGCGATCATCCAGATGGTCAGCCACGGACTCGTCGCCGGGGGGCTGTTCCTGATGGTCGGGATGATCTACGAGCGCTGTCACAGTCGCGACCTCGGCGCCTATGGCGGGCTCGCTAAGCTGCTGCCGGTCTACTCGGTCTTCTTCATGCTGCTGACCCTGGCGGCGATCGGGCTGCCGACCACCAGTGGCTTCACCGGCGAGTTCCTGGTGCTGCTCGGGGCCTTCCACGGTGCCTGGCCGCTCTACGAGCAGGGCCTGATCTATCCGCTGGCGCTGGCATCCGCGGCCGTCCTCGGGATCGTGCTGGGTGCGCTGTACATGCTGAGGCTGGTGCGGCGGCTGCTGTTCGGTGGCTCCCGGGCGCCGGAAGCCGAGGGCGGCACGCTGCGGGACCTGAGCCTGCGGGAGATGGGCATCCTGGCCGCACTGATCGCGGCGATCCTCTATATCGGAGTGTTGCCGAACGACTTCTTGCAGAAGACGGAACAGGCGGTGATCGAATACCAGCAGCGCGTATTGCCTGAACGGGTGGGGGAGGGCATACGATGACGCCCGAGGGCCTGCTGCTTACCGCGCTGCCGGAGCACCTGCTGCTGCTCGGCATCCTCGCAATCCTCGTCACCGATCTGGTCTCGAGCCGGCCTCGGGATGCGTTTCTGCCGGCCCTGCTGACCGTGCTCGCCGCCGGGATCGCCGCCTTTTGGTTGCACGGGAGCGGTCACTCGGGGTCTCCGTTTCCAGGGCACTTCTCGGCAGATCCGGATGCCTTCGCGGCGAAGGCATTGCTGTTCGGTCTCGCACTCCCGGTGCTCTTCCTCGCGCGGGACGAGCGTCACGAGAGCCGGTTCTCGATGCTGATGCTCGCGTCGCTGTACGGAGCGGGACTCCTGCTTTCGGCCGACAGTCTGCTGATGCTGTTCTTCGGCCTGGAGCTGTTGTCGTTGCCGCTGTATGCGCTGGTGGTGCTCGCCTTCCGTCGGCCGGAAAGCGCCGAGGCCGCGCTGAAGTATCTGGTGCTGGGGGGCGTCGGGACCGCCGTGCTGCTGATGGGACTCTCCCTGACGCTGGGCGCGACCGGCGGCCTGGCGGCTGTGGACTTCCGCACGGCGCTGGGCGGGGAGGACTTCCTTTCGCGCGGTGCGGTGGTGCTGGTGGTCGTGGCCTTCATGCTGAAGGCGGCGATTGTGCCGTTCCATGCCTGGGCGCCGGATGCCTACGAGGGGGCCAGCGTACCGGCCACGGCCTACATGGCAACCATCGTGAAGGGGGCGGTGTTGCTGGCCCTGGTGCGGCTCTTCGGGGAGGCGGCCGCTGGAACGGAACTGCTGGGCGTGGTGGTCGTGCTGTCGCTGCTGTCCGTCGTCTGGGGCAATCTGGCGGCGATGCGCCAAGAGGGTTTCCGGCGGCTCATTGCCTACTCATCGATCGCCCATGCCGGTTATCTCTTCCTGGCGCTGCTGGGGCCAGCCGATGCTCGCTTCGAGGCGGTGGCCTTCTACGTGATCGTCTACGGAGTGACCAACCTGCTGGCCCTCGCGTGTCTTCCGCGAGGGGAGGAATGGCTGCGCGACCGGCTGGAAGGCCTCAAGGGGCTGTATCACCGGGATCCGCGGGCGGCGATCCTGATTGCGGTGGCCATGCTGTCGCTGGCCGGCATCCCCCCGTTTCCGGGGTTCGTCGCGAAGTTCCTGGTCTTCCGCACGGTGATGGAATCCGGCCTCGTGGCCGTCGCGGTGGTGGGCCTGGTGGCGAGCTACCTGGGGATCTACCTGTATCTCAGGGTGATCCGGTACATGTTCATGACTCCTGCCCCGGCCCATCCGCGCAACGAACCGGCCGCGGGCTTCGCCACGGCCGCCGCGCTGATCACGCTGGTGGTGGTGCTGCTGGTCGGGGTCTTCCCCGGCCTGGTGCTCGGCTGGCTGTAGGAGGCAAGCCCTCTGGGCGCCATTCCCCGGCGCCGGAATCGGCGAGAAGGGTCGCCGCCTACCGGGGGCCGGGGCGGCCGTGCAGGATCGTGCCGGCGGGCGGGTTGTGGGAGCGGTTTCCAGCCGCGATCAGCGGTGAGCGCGGTGCCCAGGGCCATCGCGGCCAGAGGCCGCTCCCACGAGAACGGCGCTGGCCGGGTAAAAGCGTGCCGGTGGGGGGTTGTGGGAGCGGCTTCCAGCCGCGATCAGCGGTGAGCGCGGTGCCCAGGGCCATCGCGACCAGAGGCCGCTCCCACAAGAACGGCGCTGTCCGGGTAAAAGCGTGCCGGTGGGGGGTTGTGGGAGCGGTTTCCAGCCGCGATCAGCGGTGAGCGCGGTGCCCAGGGCCATCGCGGCCAGAGGCCGCTCCCAC
>JAGTVE010000050.1 GCA_018224485.1 Thioalkalivibrio sp.
CCGATGACTTCAGCTACCGGGACCCGGTCGACGACAGCGTGAGCACGGGTCAGGGTCTGCGGATCCTCTTCGAGGACGGTTCCCGCATCGTCTTCCGTCTCTCCGGAACCGGCACCACGGGTGCGACACTGCGCGTCTACGTGGAGCGCCACGAAACCCGCCAGGACCAACTGGACGAGGACAACCAGGCCGCGCTGGCGGCGCTGATCGAGATCGCCGGTTCCGTTGCCGATATCCGGAACCTGACCGGTAAGGAAGCCCCCGACGTGATCACCTGAGACGTGGCAAGGCGCCGCGCGCCCCGGGCTCAGAAGGTGTTGGCCACCCGCTCCACACCCGGTGCCCGGGAACGCACGAGCCGTTCCACCACGTTCTTCAGATCCAGGGTCGAGCGCGGGCAGCCGACGCAGGCACCCTTCAGCCGCACCTGGACCGTGCGACCGTCCAGCCCCACGTACTCGATGTCGCCGCCGTCCTGCATCAGGATCCGCCGCGCTTCCTCCACCGCCTGCCGCACCACTGTCTCATCGATCGGGCCTTCGGCTGGCACATCCGCCGCCTCGCGCTGGGCGAAGGTCTGGGCGCGATCGAGACGCAGGGCGAGCTCCGGATCGACCGCCTCGATCGCATCAAGCTCGTCCTCCGTGTAGACATGGTCCGGGTCGTCACTCAGAAGGTGCTCGACCGCCGCCATCTGCCTCGGGCTGTTCATGGATCGCACTCCGCGCCTGGAAACGGCGGCGAGTATAGCAATGGCCTGCCGGCGGGCCGTCTGAAGCCGCGCGACGAGACCGGGTTTCTCCGATACCTCCACCGGCCAGCGCAGCCGCACCCGCAGGCGCCGGAAGTCCTGCGGATCCATACGCCACCAGGGCAGCCAGAGCGCACCCCCTCGGCCGGTTGCCGGGGAACTCCAGACCAGCACCACCAGCCGGGGATGCACGCGGGTGTCGGGGCCCACGCGGATCGGAACACGCCTCTCCTCGCGCAGGCCCGCCTGCGTGGCCAGCCACCACTCGCCCTCGCCGTCGCAGCCCAGCCAGTCCCACCGCGGCATTCGCGAGCGGCAGGTCCAAATGGCGGCCAGGAGGACCGTCAACAGCATCAGCAGGGCCGCCCCCGGTCCGCTGAAGAGCAGGGTCTGGATTACTGCGGACACGGCGAGCCCGGCCAGGGCAAGCACCGCGAGGGGGGGCAGGACCCGGTCAGTCCCCAGCGCGAGCCGCAGCGGCGGCGCGGATGAGCGGGACAAGTCGGGCTATGCCCGCGTCCACCGTTTGCTGGCGGCCCAGCACCAGGTCCAGCAGCAGATTGTCCGGGTATCCCAGCAAGCGCTCGAAGGCATCGCGACCCTCCTGGTCAAGCACGTCGTATCCATGTTCGAGAAAGGCGCGGAGCAGCAGATCGTTCTCCAGCATTCCCCGCCGGCAGCGCCATTGCGTCTGTGTATCGGGCAAGGTCATCGTCCAGCCACGGGCCGCCCGTTACTCACACTGAGCGTTTGAGCATCGTCCTGCGGATGTCCCCGATCGCCTTGGCGGGGTTGAGGCCCTTCGGGCAGACCTGGGTACAGTTCATGATGCCGTGGCAACGGTACAGGCGATAGGCATCGTCCAGACGCTCCAGACGCTCTTCGGTGGCCTCGTCGCGACTGTCCTGAATGAACCGCGCGGCCTGCAGCAAGGCAGCGGGCCCGAGAAAACGGTCCGGGTTCCACCAGTAGGAGGGGCAGGCCGCCGAGCAGCAGCCGCACAGGATGCATTCGTAGAGACCATCCAGCTGGTCGCGGTCCTCCGGACTCTGCAGCCGCTCGACCTCCGGCTCCGGCGAGTCGTTGACCAGCCAGGGTTCCGCCTCGCGGTACTGGTGGTAGAAGTTCTCCATGTCCACGATCAGGTCCCGGATCACCGGCATTCCCGGAAACGGGCGCAGTACGATCGGCGCCTTCAGGTCCTTCAGCGGCATGATGCAAGCGAGGCCGTTCGTGCCGTTGATGTTCATTCCGTCGCTGCCACAGACACCATGCTGGCAGGACCTCCGGAAGGACAGGCTGTCGTCCTGTTCCTTCAGCAATAGCAGCGCGTCCAGCAGCATCATGCCGGGTTCGACCAGGTCATCCCCAAGCGTGAAGTCCTGCATGTAGGGTGCGCTGTCGGTTTCCGGATTGAAGCGGTAGATGGAAAATTCCATGCGGTTTCCTCCCGGCGGCGGTTCAGTAAACCCGTTCCTTCGGTGGGAACGATTCGACCGTCACCGGCTGCGTGCGCACCGGCTTGTAGTCCATCGCGTCGTCCTGCAACGAGTAGAGCGAGTGCCTCAGCCAGCGCCCGTCGTCCCGATCGGTGAAGTCCATCCGGCTGTGGGCGCCGCGGCTCTCCTCGCGCCCCAGGGCGGAGACGATCGTGGCCATCGCACAGTCCATCAGGTTTTCGAGTTCCATCGCCTCGACCCTTGCGGTATTGAAGGTGCGGCTGTGGTCCCGGATCACCGCGTTGTCGATCCGCTCGCGCAGCTTGTGCAGCCTTGTCACGCCCTCCTGCATCACCTCTGCGGTGCGGAAGACCCCGCAATGGTCCTCCATCACCTTGCGCAGTTCGCGCCGCAGCGGCTCCACCGCCTCGCCTTCGCCCTTGCGGTCCCAGCGTGCCAGCCGCGCCAGGGCCTGGTCCACCGAATCCTGGTGCAGCGGCCGATGGTGACGGTTGTCGTTCAGGAAATCGAGGATGTGGTTGGCCGCCGCGCGCCCGAAGACCAGGATATCGAGCAGTGAGTTGCCGCCCAGCCGATTGGCCCCGTGCACCGACACACAGGCCGCCTCGCCGGCGGCATACAGCCCGGGCACCGGATCCTCCGGCGTGTCCTTCATCGGCACCACGACCTGGCCGTCGCGGTTGGTCGGGATCCCGCCCATGCTGTAGTGGCAGGTCGGGAAGACCGGAATCGGCTCCTCGATCGGATCGACGCCGAGGAAGGTCATGCTTACCTCGCGGATGCCGGGCAGCTTCTTCATGATCGTGTCCGCGCCGAGGTGCCGCAGGTCCAGCAGGGCATGATCCTTGTTCCGGCCGCAACCGCGGCCGTCACGGACCTCGATCGCGATCGCACGGCTGACCACGTCGCGCGAGGCCAGGTCCTTCGCATTCGGCGCGTAGCGTTCCATGAAGCGCTCGCCCTGGTCGTTGATCAGGAAGCCGCCCTCGCCTCGCGCGCCCTCGGTGATCAGCATCCCCCGTCCGGCGATACCGGTGGGGTGAAACTGCACGAACTCCATGTCTTCCAGGGGCACACCGGCACGCAGCGCCATCGCCATCCCGTCCCCGGTGTTGCTGAGGGCGTTGGTGTTGGTGCGAAAGATCTGGCCGGCGCCACCGGTCGCAATCAGGGTGGTCTTGGCCTCGATCACGATCGGCTCGCCGGACAGGATGTCGAATGCGATGACCCCGAGCACGTGTCCGGAATCGTCCTTGATCAGGTCGATCGCGAAGTACTCGTCGAAGAAGTGCGTGCGTGCACGCAGGTTCTGCTGGTACAGCGAGTGCAGGATCGCATGACCGGTGCGGTCGGCCGCCGCGCAGGTACGCGCTGCCTGCTCCTTGCCGAAGTGCTGGCTCTGTCCCCCGAAGGCACGCTGATAGATGTTGCCTTCCTCCAGCCGTGAAAACGGCACACCGAAGTGCTCGAGTTCGTAGACGACCTTCGGGGCGGCGCGACACATGTACTCGATTGCATCCTGGTCGCCGAGGTAATCGGAGCCCTTTACCGTGTCGAACATGTGCCAGTGCCAGGAGTCCGGCAGCACGTTCGCCAGTGCCGCGTTCACGCCCCCCTGCGCCGCGACCGTGTGCGAGCGCGTCGGGAAGACCTTGGACACCACCGCGACGCGCGCGTCGCCGTTGGACAGCTGCAGGGCGGCACGCAGTCCGGCACCACCGGCTCCAACGATCAGTGCGTCGAATTTCCGTGTCGTCAATGTCATCGCAGCGCTGCCTCGATCAGGATCCACAGGGCCCAAAGCCCCAGCAACAGGAACAGGATGGCCACGATCGCGAGGGCCCCGAGTCGGACGCCAAAGGGCCGCACGTAATCGAGGATCACGTCACGCAGGCCGATCCACGCATGCAGCAGCATCAGTACGGCAAAGGCGGCGGTCGCCGTCCAGATGACCGGGTGAGTGATCGTCGCCAGCCAGGCGGCATGGTCGGCGGGCGGGCGCGCCAGCAGCAAAACCACGGCCAGGAAGACATAGAGACCCGCATAGATCGCGGTGATGCGCTGCAAAAGCCAGGCGCGCTGCCCGCTGAGCACGCTCACAGGAACACCGCCCAGAGCAGGATGGCAGCGACGATGCCGGCGATCAGCGCCGACCACGCGGTGTCCCGTCCACCTTTGCGTGTCTCCCCGACGCCGACCTCGACCAGCAAGAACCTGATGCCCACAAAGAAGTGGTGCATCAGCAGCCAGAGCCAGCCCAGCAGCAGCAGGAGTCCCAACGGGTGGCCGAGCAGCGCGAGGGCCTGGTCGAATCCCGTCGGCCCCGCCAGCGAGCGCTGGAACAGCCAGAATACCAGCGGAATCGAGACGATCAGCAGCACCCCGGTGATCCGGTGAAGAATGGAGACCAGCGCATTGATCGGGAGACGGATCTTGGTCAGATCAAGGAAGATCGGTCGGACCTGGCTGGTCATGCGCTTCTCCTGATGGTCTTGCACCCTGCGGGTTCTTCTGTCACCCGCTTGGCTGTTCGTCTACTATGGCGCCCGTTGGTTCCACAGTATAGCCAGGGTGCGAGGTGGCTAGCGATGCGGGATGACTGGAAGAAACATCTGCTGAACATTGGCGCGGAGTTCGACGGGGACCGCTTGCGGGACTATGGCAATGCCGAGCGTGAGCGGAGCATGGCGGTCAACGGCGACGTGATCTGCGACCTTTCCCACCGCGGCCTCCTGGAGGTGCGCGGCAAGGACGCGCAGTCCTTCCTCCAGGGGCAGCTGGGCAACGACGTCCGCGAGGTCAGCGAGACGCGTTCCCAGCTCTCCAGCTACTGCAACCCCAAGGGTCGCGCCTATGCCGTCTTCCGGGTCTTCCACGACCGCGATGTCTTTCTGCTGGAGATGAATCCCGATGCAGTGGAACCCGTCCGCAAACGCCTGAGCATGTTCGTGATGCGCGCGGAGGTCGTGATCGAGAACGCGGAGGACTCGCGCATCCGCTTCGGACTCTCGGGCCCCACCGCCGAACAGCAGCTGCAGGAGAACCTTGGCGCCTTCCCGGCCGAGGTCAATGAGGTGCTGACGCGCAACGAGCTGTCGATCGTGCGGGTTCCCGCGATGGTGCACCCGCGCTTCGAAATCGCCGGCGAGATCGACGCCTGCGGCGCGCTGTGGAACGATCTCAACGTGCACAGCGCGCCGGTCGGTCCGCAGGGCTGGCGGCTGCTGGACATCCTGGCGGGTGTTCCGGCCATCTACGCCGAGACGAGCGAGGCCTTCGTGCCGCAGATGGTCAACCTGCACGCACTCGAAGGCATCAGCTTCAACAAGGGCTGCTACCCCGGGCAGGAGGTGGTGGCGCGCATGCACTACCTCGGCAAGCTGAAGCGGCGCATGTACCGCCTGGCGATCGAGGCACAGGAAAGGCCCGCCCCCGGCAGCCCGGTGTTCCGCGCCGATGGCGATGCGGCTCAGCCCGATGGCGAGATCGTCGATGCCGCGCTGCATCCGGATGGACTCTATGCGGCCCTCGCGGTCGTGCAGGTCGCTGCCGCCGAGCAGCCGTTGCGCTGGGGCAACACGGACGGCCCGGAGGCCCACGTGATCCCGCTTCCCTACACCATGCCCGGGAGTGCCTGACGAACATGCGGTTCCTGTTCTTCTTCTTCGTACTGATCCTGCTCACGCTCTGGGCAGCCTACTTCAGCCGCCCCAACAACACCCGGCTTTCCAACATCCTCTACGTGGTCGCCGGCGTGCTGGGGCTGCTGTTCCTGATCGGCTACCTCCGGCTTGACGGATACTTCTGAGGCGCCGTCGCGCGGGACCATCGAGAGGTCATTGTCAGGGAGCGATCGGCGCACCAGACTTCACAGGACATTCACCCAAACGGAAGCGCTTGATGACACCCACCGCAGTACAGGACATTCGCAACGTCGCCCTGCTCGGACATGCCGGGAGCGGCAAGACCACCCTGCTGGAGGCCCTCCTGGCCGCCGCTGGCGAGATCAAGAATCCCGGGCAGGTCGAACGCGGCGACACCCTGAGCGATCAGGACCCGCTGGAGAAGTCGACGGGCCACTCGTTGAACACCACCCTGGCCCACATGGAGTGGGCAGGCCACTGGATCAATCTGCTCGACACGCCGGGGCTCCCCGACCTGCTCGGACGATCCCTGCTGGCGCTGCCGGCGGTGGAGACGGCTGGCGTGGTGGTCAACGCCTCCGCCGGGATCGAGGCGGCCACCCGCAAGGCGATGCAGGCGTCCGCCGACAAGTGCCGCATGGTCATCGTCAACCAGATCGACGGCATCGGACTGGACCTGGCCGGGCTGATGCAATCCCTGACGGACACCTTCGGTGCCGAATGCCTCCCGATCAATCTCCCCACCCCCGAAGGCAAGGGCGTGGTCGACTGTTTCTTCCGTCCGGATGAAGGCGCGGCAACGGCCTTCTCCAGCGTTGCCGATGCCCACGAGGGGATCGTCGACCAGGTGGTGGAGCTCGACGAGGCGCTGATGAATCGCTACCTCGAACAGGGGCAGTCGCTGGATCCGGAGCAACTGCATGACCCCTTCGAAAAGGCCCTGCGCGAGGGTCACCTGATTCCGGTATGTTTCGTCTCCGCCAAGACCGGGGCCGGGGTCCCCGAGCTGCTGGACATCCTCGGCCGCCTGATGCCCGACCCCACAGAAGGAAACCCACCCCACTTCGTCAAGGGCGAGGGCCCCTCGGCCAGTCCGGTCAAGGTGGCGCCCGACCCGAACCGCCACGTGATCGCCCACGTCTTCCAGGTGCAGAACGACCCCTTTCGGGGTCATCTGGCGCTCTTCCGGGTACACCAGGGCACGATGACCCCGAACACCCAGCTGTTCATCGGGGATGCGCGCAAGCCGTTCAAACCGGCGCACCTCTTCAGGCTGCAGGGCCGAGACCAGGTCGAGACCCCCCGTGCGGTGCCCGGCGACATCTGCGCGGTTGCGCGCATCGACGATATCCACCGGGATGCGGTGTTGCACGATTCCCACGACGAGGATTATTTCCATCTGATCCCGCCGCCCTACCCGAAACCGGTCTTCGGCCTTGCCCTGCTGCCGCGCAAGCATGGCGACGAGCAGCGCCTGTCGGAGGCGCTGCCACGGATGCTCGACGAGGATCCCTGCCTCGAGGTCGGCTTCGAGGCGCAGACCCGTCAGACGGTGGTGCGCGGTCTCGGCGCATTGCATCTGAAGCTCCTGCTGGATCAGCTGGCCGAGCGCTGGAACCTTCAGCTGGAAACGGCCACACCGCTGATCCCGTATCGCGAGACCGTCACCGCAAATGCCGAGGCCCGCTATCGGCACAAGAAACAGAGCGGCGGTTCCGGGCAGTTCGGCGAGGTTGCGCTGCGCATCGAGCCTCTGCCGCGCGGCAGTGGCTTTGAGTTTCACGACGAGGTGAAGGGCGGCACGATCCCGGGCAATTTCATGGGTGCGGTGGAGAAGGGAGTGCAGCAGGCGCTGGAGGAAGGTGCGGTCGCCGGTTACCCGCTTCGGGACGTGTCCGTGACCGTCTTCGACGGCAAGCACCACGCGGTGGACTCCAACGAGATCTCCTTCTCGCTCGCGGCCAGGAACGCGACGCTGGAGGCCGCACGCGGTGCGAGCCCGGTGGTTCTCGAACCACTGGTGAACGTCAGTGTGAAGGCCGCAGACGTCCATTTCGGCGAGATAAGCTCGGAGTTCTCGGGCCGGCGCGGTCGGGTGACCGGGACGGACAGCCCGGCTCCCGGATGGATAATGATCCAAGCGCTCGTGCCGATGGCGGAGATGGAGGGCTTCGAGGCGCGGCTGAAATCCATCTGCGCCGGTGACAGCGAATTCGTGCTCTCCGGCGGGGAATACGAACCCGCGCCTCGCGACGTGCAGTCGGAGCTCGCGCAGGCCTACGACGGGCGGGTCGAGGCGCACTGAGCCCTGCCCTCTTCACCTGCCTGCGCTGTCAGGGGGACATCAACGACACCGCGCCCCCTCCCCAACCCTCCCTCGACACGGGGGAGGGACACTCCCCTCTCCCGCTTGCGGGGGAGGCGCCGGGGGTCAGGGCTCACACCATCACCCCCATTTCTCAACGCGGCAGGCCTCAACGCGCACCGATGAGCAGATCGGGCAGCTCGGAGAGATCGCTGATCACCGGCACCTCCGGCGGCCGCTCGGCGGGCGCATCGTGGTCATCGCGCTGCAGGTGCACCGCTGCCAGGCCCGCGGCGCGCGCTCCCTCTGCATCCTC
>JAGTVE010000051.1 GCA_018224485.1 Thioalkalivibrio sp.
CGCAAAGCGGTACATGCCGCGCACGACGTCCGCCTCGACGCCGGGCGGCAGCGACGGCTGCGGCAGGCTCTCGTTGCCCACCGTCAGGTAGTAGAAGACGTCGGCCTGCCGCTCCAGCATCTCGCGCGCACCGTGGTCGACGATCACCGCCAGCTCGCCGGCGGTCGCCGGGTCGTAGGCGCGGCAGGTGGGCACCGTCAGTGCCGCGAGCTGGCTCGAACCGTCCTGGTGCTGCAGGCCCTCGCCGCCGAGGGTCGTGCGGCCGGCGGTGGCGCCGACCAGGAAGCCGCGCGCGCGCTGGTCGGCGGCGGCCCAGATCAGGTCGCCGACACGCTGGAAGCCGAACATCGAGTAGTAGATGTAGAAGGGAACGGTGGCAACGCCATGCGTGGAGTAGGAGGTCGCAGCGGCGATCCAGGAACACATCGCGCCCGCCTCGTTGATCCCCTCCTCCAGGATCTGCCCCTTCTTGTCCTCCTTGTAGTACATCACCTGCTCGCGGTCCTGCGGCTGGTAGAGCTGGCCCACGGAGGAGTAGATGCCGAGTTGACGGAACAGACCCTCCATGCCGAAGGTGCGGGCCTCGTCGGGGACGATCGGCACCAGATAGCGCCCGAGCTTCTTGTCCCGCGCGAGCAGGGTCAGCACGCGCACGAAGGCCATGGTCGTGGACATCTCCCGCTCGCCGCTGGATTCGAGCAGTGACTTGAAGATGTCCAGCTCCGGCACCTCCAGCGGCGCGGCCAGCGGCCGGCGCACCGGGAGGAAACCGCCCAGCTCCTTGCGCCGCTCCATCATGTACTTGAATTCGGGGGCCTCCTCGTTCGGACGGATGTACTCGGCCGCCTCGATCTGGTCATCCGACAACGGGATGCTGAACCGATTGCGGAAGGCCTTCATGTCGTCCACGTCCAGCTTCTTCTGGCTGTGGGTGCGGTTCTGCGCCTCACCGGCCGGGCCCATGCCGTACCCCTTCACGGTGTGCGCGAGGATCACCGTCGGCTCGTCCCTGTGCTCCGCCGCGGTCTTGTACGCGGCGTAGACCTTGACCGGGTCGTGTCCGCCGCGGTTCAGCCGCCAGATGTCCTCGTCGGACATGTTCGCGACCATCGCCTTGAGTTCCGGATACTTCCCGAAGAAGTGCTCGCGAACGTAGGCGCCATCCCGCGACTTGTAGTTCTGGTAGTCGCCATCCACCGCCTCCATCATGCGCCGCTGCAGCAGTCCGTCCTTGTCCTTCGCGAGCAGCGGATCCCAGTAGCGGCCCCAGAGCACCTTTACCACGTTCCAGCCCGCACCGCGGAAGATCGCCTCCAGCTCCTGCACGATCTTGCCGTTCCCGCGCACCGGGCCGTCGAGGCGCTGCAGGTTGCAGTTGACCACCCAGACCAGGTTGTCCAGGCGCTCGCGCGAGGCCAGGGTGATCGCGCCCAACGTCTCGGGCTCGTCCACCTCGCCGTCGCCGACGAAGCTCCAGACCTTGCGGTCATCGGTCTTGGCCAGGCCGCGGTCCTGCAGGTATTTCATGAACCGGGCCTGAAAGATGCTCATGATCGGCCCGATGCCCATCGACACGGTCGGGAACTGCCAGTAGTCGGGCATCAGCCACGGGTGCGGGTAGGACGAGAGCCCCTTGCCGTCGACCTCGCGGCGGAAGTGATCCAGCTGCTCCTCGGTCAGGCGTCCTTCCAGGAAGGAGCGCGCGTACATGCCGGGGGCGGAGTGACCCTGCACGAACACGAGGTCCCCGCCGTGCTCGTGGGAGGGGGCACGCCAGAAATGGTTGAAGCCGACGTCATAGAGGGTCGCGGCGGACGCGAAGGTCGCGATGTGACCGCCAAGCTCCGCGGAGACCCGGTTGGCCTTCACCACCATCGCCATCGCGTTCCACCGAATATACGACCGGATCCGGTGCTCCAGCTCACTGTCACCCGGGTACACGGGTTCCATGTGCGTCGGGATCGTGTTCACGTACGCGGTATTGGCCGAGTAAGGCAGATAGGCCCCGCTGCGACGCGCCTTGTCGATCAGTGACTCGAGCAGCTGATGGGCGCGCTCGGGGCCGTCGGCATCCAGGACCGCCTCGAGGGCGTCGATCCACTCCTGGGTTTCCTGCGGATCGATATCGTGCGAGTCAGCGTTTGCGTTCATGCGTGATCCTTCTGGAGAACGCTCGACGGTCTGCCCCGGAACGGCGGCGGAGCGGGGCCGGGCGCCCTTTCTGCTACCATGAGTGTAGGTGCGGCAAGGCTGCGAACTGGTGAGCAAGTATCCGGACTGAAGCCGTGCAAGGTCAAGGCGCGCTGGCTTCTTGCGCTGATCGCCCGCAGAAAGCGCCTGAAATTCCCGAAGAAAACACGGCCCCCGTAATCTCGGGGAGTCTCTTGCAGCGTCCAGGCGGAACATGAGCGAGATACCGATCCTGCCTCCAGGGGCAGCTCCGATGGCGAACCGCTTCCGGGGATTCCTTCCGGTCGTGGTGGATGTCGAGACCGGCGGGTTCGACTCCGGCAGACACGCGCTGCTGCAGATCGCGGCGGTCTTCCTGCGGCGGGGGGAGAATGGCCACCTGTGGCGGGAGCGCACGCTCAGCATTCACGTGCAGCCCTTCGACGGCAGCCAACTGGATCCGAAGTCCCTGGAAGTGAACGGCATCGACCCGTTCCACCCGCTGCGGATCGCCCAGCCCGAGGACCAGGCGATGGGACAGATCTTCAGCGAGGTGCGCCGCGAGGTGAAGCTGAACCTGTGCAAGCGCGCGATCCTGGTCGGCCACAATGCGCACTTCGACCTGGGGTTCGTGCATGCGGCGGCAGCGCGCTGCGGCATCCGCCGAAACCCGTTCCACCCCTTCAGCAGCCTCGACACGGTCTCGCTGTCGGCACTCGCCTACGGCCAGACGGTACTGGCGCGCGCCGCGGAAGCGACGGGCCTTGGCTGGGACACCGAGGCCGCCCACAGCGCCGCCTACGACGCCGAGGTGACGGCCGAGGTCTTCTGCTCGATCGTGAACCGCTGGATGGACACCGCGGGCATCCCGGAGTCGGCCGCACTGGTGCCGGACCAAACGGGCTAGTGGGCCATGCGGGAAGTTCGGTGACTATGGAGCACAGCCAGAAGTGCCGGAACAAGGCGGGCAAGTGCCGAAATAGCCAACCTATTTCAAACTTGCCCAACGCGGCGCCGGCGCTTCTGGCGAAGCGATCTGGCACCGAACTTTCCGCATGGCCCGCTCGTGGGCATGCGGCCCATACGGGCCGCATGCCCGCCGTGCGGTCAGGCGCGCTTGGCGTATGCCTCTTCGACTGCCTTCTTCAGTTCGCCGTTCTCGAACATCTCCAGCGTGATGTCGCAGCCGCCGACCAGTTCGCCATCGATGTAGATCTGGGGAAAGGTGGGCCAGTCCGCGAAGCGGGGCAGGTTCTGGAACACCTCGGGATCAGCCAGCACGTTCACGTACGCGAATTCCTGCTCACAGCGCTTCAGCGCCTCGGCAGCCCGGCTGGAAAATCCACACATCGGGAACTGCGGCGTCCCCTTCATGAAGATCACGACGGGGTTTTCTTCCACTTGCTGACGAATCCGATCCATGACATCCATGGGAGCCTCCTGAAGATTTCAGTCTTGATGGGTTCAATGGTCCGTCCC
>JAGTVE010000052.1 GCA_018224485.1 Thioalkalivibrio sp.
CGTGATGAACAGCACCTGTACGACAGTGCTGAATCCCGGACGCATGTTTCAGACTCCCGACAATCGGCGGCGTGGTTCAGGGGACCGGAGCGGCAATGCAACCCGGTTGCCGCAGGGGTTACACGATCTCCGCAGCTTGCACCAGAAGCCAGCCCCCGGCAATTCCACCCCCGGAATATCGGCGGTTTCGGAGCGGGCCCAGGCCCTGGTCTTTGCTCTCCGGCATCTTCGACCAGGGCGAAGGCACCGGCGCCGGCTCAGCCGGCATAGCGCTCGCCGAGCTTGAGCAGCAAGACCCAGCGCGGATCCCGCATCATCTCCTCACGCTCCCTGCTGTGCACGCGCCGGATCGGGTACGGCGTCTCGCCCTCCCCGCTTCGGCTCGCCAGCATCTCCAGCCGCTCGGGATTCGCCCCGTATCGCTCCACCAACTGCTGCCGCATTGGCGTGTCGAGAGGCAGGCGGTACAGCGTCGCCAGCTGGGCGGCCAGCCGCTCCGCCATGCGCCCGAGATCCTGGCGCACCTCCTTGACCACCGCCGCCCCCAGACCCGCGCGCGCCTCTGCACTCAGATCCGCCTGCAGCCCCCCAAGCCACGCTGCCGGGGACGCCTGGATCGCTCGCTGAACGGCCAGGTCCGTCAGGTCCAGGGAATTCTGCAGCAGCGTCAGCAGATCAAGCCCCAGGCGCCGTATCTCGGCTCGGTCGAGCGGTTGGCCAGCTACGTAGAGCCCGCGTTCGTCGACCTGGAGTTCGAGATCGTCGACGAGATTACAGAGGCGGCGCGCGAACGCGAGCTTGGCCTCGTCCGTCAACGCGATGACGTCTTCCTGGATGTGCAGCCTCCGTGCCGACAGTCGCCTGCGCCACCTGCGGGCACCCGTTGGATAGATCTTCCGCTGGAGCATTTCCCAGTACTCCATTGCGGCATCGAGGGCCTGGCCAGCCTCGAGCCACTGGTTGTGCTCGTCGCGCAACCGACGAACGCCGTTCAGGGTCCGTCCCAGACGCCGCGCCGCAGAGGTACCGCGGAGCGGCCGGTTCGCAATCAGCCGTTCCAGTGCGTCAAGAACCTTCTGCGCAAGGACCATCGGGTCGCTGCGGATGTCTGCGCGTTCAATCCGGCTTCCCGGCACCCCGACCAGGCTCAGCCCAAGCGAGCGCAGCCGACTGTCCACGCGGGCCTGGGCAAGGCGGTAGCGGGCCCGGGTGGTCTCCACTGCATCGAGTGCGCGCGCCACGCCCCAGCGGCCCTTCCAGGTGAAATGCAGGTAACGGATCTCCCGTCCGCTGAGCAGCTCAAAGGCAAGCACGATCAGTTCCTGCACATCCGAGACCGGCAGGTCCGCCGGGTCATCCTGACCCGCGGTAGCCAACAGCCGCTGCAGAAAGCCCTCGCGACGTGGTATCCCGGCGTCCTGACTCGGCGCGTTACCCTGCAGCCGCTCCCGCAGCGCATCGGCCAGCTCCGGCGCCTCCGCGTGTACCCGCTCCAGGGCCGCCAGCCGCGCCTCGGCCGACGCGTCCACGAGGTCCCGAACCCGGGAGTGCAGGCCGAGCCGTCGGTATACCTCGATCTGCTGCGCCACCTGCGCCAGACCGATATCGCCGGAGAGTTCCCGCACCGCCAGGGCGAGGGTCTCGGGCCCGAGATCGAGTTCCTGCAGCAGGACACCCGCGGCCAGACGCCGCCGCCGATCAACGGGTTCAGCGGCGAAGTCGGTATCGCGGATTGCGAAGAGCAGATCGGGCAACAGGTCGATCGTGCGGCGCAGCTTCTGTGCGGCCTCCTGCTCGCGCCGCTCGGTCACCGCAACCGAGGCGAGCTTGCTGCCCAGACCGATCAGACCCAGAAACAGCGTGAAGAAGACGAAATAGATGACGTTGCGTACGGGCGCGAACTCGCCGAAGCCGAGCCAGTAGCCGCCCTGCATCGCGATGAAGGTGGCAGGACCGGCCACCCAGAGAATCTGCAGGGCGTTCAGCAGCCACGGCACGCGGCGCGCGCTCGCGCTGATCTCGGCGATCCGGCCGCGACCCTCGATCTCGATCCGCAGCCCGGTGGCGTCTTCGTCGCTACGCCCCGTGGCCTCCCCCGACCCTCGCATGCTCATCCGCCCCCATGGCCGGGGTCAATGGCCGGGGTCAGGTCTTGTTTCCTGCCTCCGCACGGCCCTGAACGGTGCTGCTGCCCCGGGAGTGCTGTCTACCCGAATGCCGGCCGGCACCCTGGTCCCGGATTATAGCCTCTCGGCGACCGTGAAGACGTCCGCGTCACCGCGCGAGAGACGGCGCAGGTCCCGCGTGACCCGAGGGCAGACCGCAAGCCGCCGATCCCTATCCATCCGACCCCTCCGCACGGTCTCGCTGTGCCCGCCAGCGCTGGTATTGCGGCCAGTCGCGGAAGGCGCCGCTGGCGACATAGTCGAGTCTCGCGAGGAACGCGGCGAGCAGATCCTGGCGCGTGGCATCGGGCAGCTGCCCGGAGTGATCGATCAGCCAGGTGCTGTCCATGC
>JAGTVE010000053.1 GCA_018224485.1 Thioalkalivibrio sp.
CCGAAGGTGTCGCGGTAGGCGACGAAGGTCTGCATGTATTCGTGTTCCAGCGGGATCATCTTCTCGAAACCCGCATCGACCTGCAGATGGGTGGCCGAGTATCCGAGCGCGATGGTCACGAGCGCGAAGAGGGCCAGGAAGGACCGCCGGTACCCGAACAGCAATCGTCCCAGGGCCTCGATCACACGCCGCAGGGTCACGATCCGACACCCGCGATCTGCTCACGTGGGATGTGCAGCACCCCCTTGTCCCCGAACAGCAGCACCTCGCCGGTGCCGGATTCGATCACGGCGCTGAAGGTCCGGCTGGTGTCGAGATCGAGCGGCGCAAGGCCGCGCGCGAGGTCGCGCCCGTGGAGCACGAGCCCGTTCTGTCCCACCAGCAACAGGTGGCCGCCCGCGAGGATGCGTCCTCCGAAGATCGACAGGTCGGTCCCGGTCTCCACGTGCTGCCAGTTCCGACCGGCATCGCGAGAGTGGAAGGCGTGCCCGCGCATCCCGTAGACCAGCACCCCGCCACCGGGCAGTTCCAAAGCGCCGAAGAACGAACCGGCGTACGGCGATTCCAGCGCACGCCAGTGCTCGCCGCCATCGTCCGAGCGCATCAACGTGCCCGCCTCGCCGGCCAGCAGCAGACTCTCTCCGGACCGGGCGATCGCACCGAAATGAAGGTCGGTGCCGTCGGGATGGCGCTGCTCCCAGCTGAGACCACCGTCGCGGGTCGCCAGAAAGCGACCGTAGGCACCCGCCGCGTATCCGTGACCGCCCGGGTCGAAACGCACGGCCAGCAGCGGCTCCTCGGCCTCGGGTTCCGCGAACACCGTGCGCCAGTGCTCGCCACCGTCATCGCTCAACAGGATCACGCTGTCGTGACCCACCGCGATCAGCCGTTCGGGATTCACGGCAGCCACCGCGGTCAGGGTCGCCTGGCTGTCCGAGATGGCGCCGCGCCACTGGAGCCCGCCGTCGTCCGACAGGAAGATGCGGCCCCGCTCGCCGACGGCGATCAGCCGCGGTCCCACCGCCACCGTGTCGAGCATCAGCAGGTGCTGGATCTCGACACGGGTGTCCGGCATTGGCGGGTCGGGCCGTTCCGAGAAGGCGAACCCGACGGCCGCCAACACGAACAGCGGCAAGATCATGCCGATGATCCTGTTCACGAGCGCGCTCCGTATACCCCGGCGGACGTCATCACGCTTCTGCAGGAAATCGCGGAGCCGGTCATGGCCCGGGACATCGGGTGGCGCACGGCCCCGCGGCGTGGATCAGCGTCTGCCGGCCCCCCGCAGGCCCGCGGGCGTGAAGCGAGCCGACCGCGGATCGGTCAGCCGGTAGACCCGCGACTCATCGTTGCGCAGACCCATCGCGATGTACCGTCCCGACTGCAGGTCGTGATGGACCTCGAGCGCCGGATACTGCATCGGGATGTCGTAGAAGTTGATGTTGTGCTGCTCCGCGACCCGCCAGAGCTGATCGCGGTTATCGTACTTGTCCACCACGAGCACCATCCACGAGTCCTCGTCCAGGAAGAAGGTGCGGCGCTTGTACAGGTGACTGGTGCCCTCCTTCAGCGTTGCGTCCACCACCCAGACGCGGTGCAGCTCGTAGCGCGCGTGTTCCGGGTTGAGGTGCCCGGCCTCGAGGACATCGTCCATGCCAATGGTATCGCCGACCAGTTCGTAGGAGTTGTAGGGTACGTAGATCTCGCGCTTGCCGACCAGCTCCCAGTCGTAACGGTCGATCGCACCGTTGTACATCACGAAGTCGTCATTGGTGCGCAGCCCGTCGGACGCGGTGCCCGGGTTGTCATAGACCACCTGCGGCGCCAGGCGCACGCGCCGCTGTCCGGGGTTGTAGGTCCACGCCTGGCGCTCGTCGAGATACTCGTGAACCAGCAGAATCTGACCGGCAAGCCGGGCCGGGGCGGTCACCGTCTGGATGAAATTGGCGATCTTGTCCGGCTCGATCTCGTCCTCCGACTTGGTGAGGCTGCCGTAGTGGAAGTCATACTCGTAGTCGAAACGTACCGGGGTGTAGCTGCCGGTCCGGGTCACCGCCGCCTGGCTCCAGTTCATGACGTAGGACTCGCCGCGATACCGGACCAGGTGGTTCCAGATCGCCTCCGCGCCACTCTGCGGGATCGGGAACGGGATGCCGCCCGAGGTGCCCTCGAAGGTGAGCCCGTCCGGCGTCAGGGTCGCCCGCGTAGCGTTCGCCGTGGTCTGTTCGTAGTGTCCTTCCGGGAAGGCCGCACTGCGCCGGGTCGGGTACACGTTCATTGCCCAGGTCGGATAGGTCTCGAGCATTGCGATCTGGCCGGGGGTCAGGTTCTCCCGGTATGCATCCAGGTTCGAGGCGTCGATCGTGAATAGGATCCCGTCATCGGCAAAGGGATCGGCGTAGTGGCCGCCCGGCTCGTGTTCCCCCGGGGGGCTGGTCAGGCCACCCTCCCAGGCGGGAACCGTTCCCGCTTCGTTCCCGGCCTGCTCGGCCCCCATCGGGGTCAGGTCCTGCCCTAGCCGGGCGGCCTCGGCCTCGGATACCTGTGCGTGGACGGGCGCGGCGCACATCGCCAGCGCCAGCGCCGACGCCAGCATGGTCATCTTGATCTGCATGATTCTTCTGGCTCCTCGATGCCTGTCGTTGCTCAGAACGAGTAGCTGACACTGATCGCGAGGAAGTCGCGATCCTTGAGGGGATTGGTGTGGCTGGAATAGTCCTGCGGCTGACCGAAGGGGTTCGGAACCGGATCGGTGCCACGGATCCGCTCGCCTCCGAAGAAGGACGTGTAGGAGATGTCGGCCGTGAAGTTCTGAAGATAGTTGACTCCGAGACCCAGCGTCAGCGCCTTCGCGTCCTCGTTGAAGGTCGGACTGCGGCCGCTGACATCGTGGCTGAAGACGAGTCTCGGCGAAAGGGTCGCGCTGCCGAGCGCGTTCGGATAATCCATGCGGCCAACGACCCGGTAGCCCCAGGAATCACGGCTCGCATAGCCATTGTCCTGGAACGCGCCGAAGGCGGTGGTCCGGTCGGAATCCTCCGCCGGCAGAAACACCCCGGGTGCGTTGAAGGGCACGTCCCGCGGGAGATCCAGCCGCGTATAACCGACCTCGCCCAATGCAATGAACTGCTGGGCACCAAAGGTGGGCCCGAAGGCCTTTGTCGCCGACAGCTGGACCTGCTGGGCGGTGACCCGCTGGTAGCCCTTGATCTCTCCATCGGCACCGATGTTCTCCGGCGGAATCTGGTTGCCCTGGCCCAGTGCCGCCAGCAACAGCTCGGGCGCGGCGATCTGGACCGGCTGATTCGGCCGGTAGGAGTATTCGCCCTGCAAGGCGATGCCCCAGGGACCCGGCGTGTTGAAACTCAGGCCCCACAGCCGGATGCCCTCGGGATACTCGGCAAAGTATCGCGCCTGAGGAACCCCCGGAGGGGCGGGAACAAATCCTCCCGCCCCGTCCGGCAGCACTACGGTCTCCTGTCCCTGTTCAAAGACCGTTGGAGCGCCTGCGATACCCGACGCGAAGGGAGTGCGGCTGTGGTAGCGGACGAAATAGAGGCCGAATTCCGTGAAATTGAGCTGGTCGGCGAAATACCGGACGGCAACCCCGTATTGGCCGCTGTCCGAGGGCTCCCGATCCGACGCCCTCGGAGCCCCGATCGCGCTGAACGGGGCATTGGTCTGCGGTGAGCTCAGATCGTTCGTGCGCCCGAACCCGACGAAGACCTGTTCCCCGCCCGGGCTCAGAAAGTCGTTGCTGCTGAAGAACGTACCTTCGGGATCGATGCGCGTCTCCTCCCACTCGAGCATCCAGACACCCTCGACCGACAACCGATCGGTGAGGTCGTGGGCCGCCCAGAGCATGTTCAGCGGCATCAGGCCCTCGCGCAGTTCCGAGCCGGGTATGCGCAGGCGGCTGACGTCGATGGGGTTCAGCACGTTGATGCCGTTCTGGATGAAGGTGCTCTCACCCCAGTTCACCACCTGTCGGCCGAGACGGACACCGAGCCAGCGCTCTCCAACGTCGAAGTCGCCGCGGACGTAGGCATCCAGGATCTCGAAGTCCCGGCCTGCCTGGTCCCGGGCCTCCGAGCTCAGCCCGTCCTTGCTCATCACCGCGTCGTCGTAGAAATAGGTGGCCCGGACGAACGCGCCGTAATTGCGGTAATTCAGGTCCAGATCGTGCGTGACCTGCGCGGCCAGGGAAACCACTTCCCCGCGATCCCAGTTCAGGTTGCCGTTATCCTCGTTGACCGACCGTGCGGTCCCCCCGTTTGCGATCCCGATCAGCCCGTCGTCGGGCTTCTCCATGCGCCAGCGGGCACCCAGCGAAACGGTCGTGTCGAAACTGCCCCGGACCTCTCCGCCCTCGCTGCTGATTTCGAAACCGTGTACCGGCGCCCCCGCGCCCAGAGCCATGGCCACCCCGGCGGCCAAGGTGCCTGCACGGCCAAGCCGCGCATCGCAACCATGCTGTTTCCGCGACATGCAGATCCCCCTGTCTGGTGATGCCGGATTTCGACCGGCAAATGATTCTTCGTGTTTATGCCACCAATCTTCTTCGGCCCCTGCGCTGGAGCGTCCTCACTGCCCTGCCGGTACCTGCAGCCCGCGGTCGATCCTGAGCGAGACGACTGCCATGGGTCCCGGATTCCATGCCCCGGGAATCCGGTTCAAACGACTGTTTGAAGCATAGGAAATCACCTGCCAAGGTCAACACGTCATTTGCGACTCATTAAGGGATGGTGTTCAAGCACGCCCCATATACTGATCTAACGATTTATTCAAAAATATCAAACCATCGACTACTCTACTTATCAATATATATCTTTCAGAGTTGCCGCTGCGGAACGTGCAAGTGATCCGCGCTCGGCTCCTGACGGGACAGCAGGCATGAGGAAAATGGGGGAAGCGATGAACAGGACCGAAGACGACTGCATCTGGGTTCGTGCAGAGGCGTGGCTGATCTCCGGGAGCGGGACCATGCTCAAGGTGGAGACCCGCAAGATCTGCCGCGGCGGTGTGTTCCTGGAGGCCTCCTGGCCCGCTGAATACCAGGCCGTCGAGATCATCTTCCCGGACCCCGCAGCGCCCGATGGCGGCCACCGTGTGGCCGGGTCCGTCACCGAACGCTGGCCGGACGGTATCTGGGTGGAGTTCCACCGGGCGCTACGCTCGCCGAGCGAGATGCTGATGCGCTCCGGCATCACGTCATCCGGCTACCCAGCCTTGCCGCCAGAACCCTCGGTCTGGGCAAGCTGGTAAGTTGCGGGGGCTTGTGCTTCACGAACACCGCCAGGCATCCGGAACATCGATCGGCTGCACCGTCGAAACCGCGGCCGGCTACCAATGCAGGTCGTCCGGGATCGGAAAGTCCGCGTAGGGATCGTCCTCTTCGGGCGCAGCCGCCTGAGGCTCGTCGGACGTCTGCACCACCGCTTCGGGATCGCGCTCGCGTACGCGCTCGGCGATCGCGACGGGCACCAGCACGAATGCCGGGTCAATGGCCACCAGCGCAAGGGTGCCTGCCGCCAACTGGCTGCGCAGGGACGGGTCGATCCAGAGCGAGTGAACCCTGTTCTTCCAGACGAAGTTGTAACGGAGTTCGGGGTCGCGGGGTAGCGGAACTGCGTGCTGCTCGGCCAGTTGCCGGATCTCGGCGCGCAGCGCGCGCTCCGCCTGCTCCTGCTTGCGGCGCTCGTTCAGCTCGCGGTCCTTCTCGAGCTTCTCCCGGCGCGCGGCCTCGATGGCCGCCGCCCGGTCGAGGTCCTCCCTGGCTGGCCCCTGCTGCCCCTTCTTGCGCTTCCGTCGCTTGTCCAGCTCCGCTTCCTTTGCCTGCTTGCGGCTGGCAATCCCCGCCTTGAGCAACTGGTCCTTGAGTGAGCCCGCCATGCGCCCGTCCGAATGTTCCGCTGAGTGAGGGCCGGGATCGTATCACGCGCGTCCGACCGCGGCCGCGACCGCGAGGGTGGCCCAGCCAACGATGAAGAGCGTGCCACCGATCGGGGCGATCGCTCCGAGCACGCGCGGCGCGCCGAGAGCGAGGGCATAGAGGCTGCCCGAGAAGAGCAGCACGCCGAGGGACATCGCAACGACCGAGACGAACCCCCAGCCCGGCTGCAGCCTCTCCCAGAGCGCGGCCACGAGAAGGAGGCCAAGCGCGTGCACGAACTGATACTGCACCGCCGTCTGCCAGATGGCCATGGCGCGTTCCGAGAGCCGGGCCTCGAGGCCATGGGCCCCGAACGCACCGAAGCCGACGGCGACCGCCGCCAGCACGGAACCGAGTACGATCACTGCGCCTGCTGCCATATTCCTGATGCCCTCCGCGCTGATGGTCCCGAGGGGCCGCGTTCATGCCATCGCCGATGGTACCACGGGGGTCCGGCACGAAAACGGGGTCAGGGCTTGCGTTTTCCGGTCAACGTACCGCCACTGCACTCCGATTCGCCACCCACCGGGATACCTTCATGATCCAGGCCATTGTCACGGACATCGAAGGCACCACCACGCCGATCCGCTTCGTCACGGACACGCTGTATCCCTTCGCCCGGGCACGCCTCCCCGGCTTCCTGCGCAGTCACGCAGGAGAGCCCGAGGTGTCTGCCATCATCCGGGGGGTGCAGGTCCATTCTGCCCCCGGCCCTTGCGACCTTATCCCCGCAACCGGGCGAGGCAGATTTTCATCGTCAGGAGGGTGGCTGCATATGCCGTGGCAGTTTTGCTTAGTCCGTGGGTAAACTCCAGCGCGTCGCGCGAGGCGAGCAACATGTCCAAGAGGAGCGACAGATCTCGATCCGGAAGTTCAGCCATAGACCGATTCGCGTTCGCGC
>JAGTVE010000054.1 GCA_018224485.1 Thioalkalivibrio sp.
GCCAAGCGCCTGGTCGAACACAAGCGCGACGTGGTGATCCTGCTCGATTCCATCACCCGTCTGGCGCGTGCCTACAATACCGTGGTTCCCAGTTCCGGCAAGGTGCTGACCGGCGGCGTCGACGCCAGTGCCCTGCACCGGCCGAATCGTTTCTTCGGAGCCGCGCGCAACATCGAGGAGGGCGGTAGCCTGACCATCCTCGCCACGGCACTGGTGGACACCGGGTCCAAGATGGACGAAGTGATCTACGAGGAATTCAAGGGCACCGGTAACATGGAGATCCACCTCGATCGCCGCATTGCCGAGAAGCGCGTCTATCCTGCGATCAATGTGAACCGCTCCGGTACGCGCCGCGAGGAACTTCTGACCGATACCGACGAACTGCAAAAGCTCTGGATTCTGCGGAAATTCCTGCACGGAATGGACGATACCGAGGCGATGGAATTCCTGCTTGGCCGCATGCAGTCCTCCAAGACCAACGCCGATTTCTTCGACATGATGCGCCGTACCTGACGCGCACCTCAGGCGCCTCCCAGCACTTCGAACCGGGCGATCCGGTCAAGCCGCAGGATGCGGCGGCGGTCCAGGGCATCGCGCAGGATCAGGTACTCGGCATGCCGCCGGGTTCTCAGATCGAGCGGACGAACCACCTCGAGGTGGGTGAGGCCCCTGCCGAGCCAGCGCAGGCGCAGCGCGCGCTTCTGCACGATCGCGAGCTCCAGCCGGGAATACTGCGCGCAGTCCATCGGCGAGTACCGGGGTACCGCGGTCATTCGCCCTCCCGCCAGACGGCGATCTCCGGCTCCTCGCCATCCCCGGAGTCCACGCGGCGGAAGACGATTGGCGCACAGCAGACGCCGCAATCCTCCACCCACTCACGTTCCCCGCTGACCATGTCGATGCTGGCCTCACCGGGGGCCCCGCACCAGGGGCATGGATAGCTCACGAATTCAATCGGCCGGGTCATCGTCTTCCAGGAACATTTCCAGCAGGTCGTTGAGAAAGCGCAGACCGTGTTCCGTGGGCCGCAGCACCGCCGGATCGGGATCGAGCAGGCCGCGTTCCCGGGCCTGGCCCAGCGACGTGTCGATCGTGTCCGGCGCGAGCCCGGTGCGCTCCGCGAACAGGGATGCAGGCACGCCGGCGGTCAGACGCAAGGCATTCAGCATGAACTCGAAGGGCAGCGAGCGTGACCCGACAGGCCGACTGGAAACGGCCTGCGGATCGCGCAGATAGACCTCCGGTTGCCGTGGCTTGAGCAGCCGGGTCACGGTGCCGGCAGCCGGGTCGGTGAGCTTGCCATGGGCTCCCGCCCCGATGCCAAGGTAGTCCCCGAACTCCCAGTAGTTGCGGTTGTGCCGGCATTCACTCCCCGCCAACGCGTAGGCCGAAACCTCATAGCGATTATAGCCGGAGCGGCGCAGCAGGGCCTGCCCGCGCTCGAAGAGCTCGTCGATGCCGTCCTCCGGCGGCAGCCTCGGGGGGCGCGCCGCGAACAGGGTGTTCGGTTCCAGCGTCAGCTGATACCAGGAGATGTGTCCGGGCGCGAAGTCCACGGCGGTGCGCAGGTCATCCAGGCCCTGCTGCACCGACTGCCCCGGCAGGCCGAACATCAGGTCCAGGTTCATGCGTTCGAACCCCGCCCGCCGCGCCTGCTCGATCGCGGCCCGGGCCTCGGCACCGTCGTGGATCCGGCCCAGGCGCTCAAGCAGCACCGGATCGAAGCTCTGGATGCCCAGCGACAGGCGGTTGACGCCCGCCTCGCGATAGCCGCGGAAGTGGCCCCGCTCGGCGGTGCCGGGGTTGGCCTCCAGCGTGACCTCGAGATCCGGTCGCCAGGGCAGCAGCGCGCGCAGCCCCGACAGCAACTCGTCGACAGACCCGGGCGAGAACAGGCTGGGGGTGCCGCCGCCGACGAACACGCTCTCCAGCCGGCGGCCCCAGACCCGGGGCAGCTGGCCCTCCAGGTCCTGCAGCAGCGCGGCCACGTAGGCGCGTTCCGGCAGCTCGCCACGCTGCTCGTGGGAATTGAAGTCGCAGTAGGGGCACTTCCGCAGGCACCACGGGAGGTGAACGTACAGTGCCAGGGGCGGGATCCGGTCCGGCCCCGGTCCGGATTCCGAGGCGTGCATGTCCGTGACCGTCACCCCTTCAGGCCTGCTCCAGCCGTCGGGCCAGTCGTTCCACCATCGTCCGCACGGCCTGGCCCCGGTGGCTGAGCCGGTTCTTCTCGGCCTCGGAGAGCTCGGCGGAGGTGCATCCGTGCCCGGGCAGGTAGAACAGCGGGTCATAGCCAAAGCCGCGGACGCCCGCCAGCGTCTCGGCGATCCGGCCTTCCCAGCTCCCCTCCGTGATGATCGGCGACGGGTCTTCCGCGTGCTCGAGGAAGACCATCACGCACCGAAAGCGCGCACCCCGCGCCTCCGGCGGCACCCCCTGCATCGCCGCGAGCAGTTTCTCGTTGTTCCTGCGGTCGTCGCCCGCCGGCCCGGAATAGCGGGCGGAGTAGATGCCCGGCTGCCCGCGCAGGAAATCAACCTCGATCCCGGAGTCGTCGGCGAGTGCCGGCATCCCCGTCTGTCGCGCGGCGTTGCGTGCCTTCAGGATCGCGTTCTCGACGAAGGTGAGACCGGTCTCCTCGCATTCCTCCACCTGCCACTGGGATTGCGGGACGATCTCGGCGCCCATCGGGCGCAGGAGCTCGGTGAGTTCGCGGATCTTCCCGGCATTGCCGGAGGCCAGCACGATGCGTTTCATGATCGTTCCGTATTTCGTGGCGGCTTCGGTGTCGAGGCTTCGGGTCAGGCTGCGAGCGCTTCCCGCTGCTGCAGGATGATCTCGCGGATGCCCTTTTCCCCGAGCTCGAGCATCGCATCGAGTTCATCGCGGCGGAAGGCGTGGCCCTCGGCGGTGCCCTGGATCTCGATCACGCCGCCGGCCTCGTTCATCACCAGGTTCATGTCGGTCTCGGCCTGGGAGTCCTCGACATAGTCGAGGTCGAGTACCGGCAGGCCCTGAAAGATCCCGACAGACACCGCCGCAAGCTGGCCGTGCAGCGGATTCCTCTTCAGCACGCCGGTCCTCAGGCACTCGGTCACCGCGTCGCAAAGGGCGACGTAACCGCCACTGATGGCGGCGGTCCGGGTTCCTCCATCGGCCTGCAGCACGTCGCAGTCGACGATGATCTGCCGCTCGCCCATGGCCTCGAGATCGACCACCGCGCGCAGGGCCCTGCCGACCAGCCGCTGGATCTCCAGGGTGCGACCCCCCTGCTTGCCGCGCGCGGATTCGCGCACCATGCGGTCGTGCGTGGCGCGGGGCAGCATCGCGTACTCCGCGGTGACCCAGCCGCGCCCCTTGCCCTTCAGGAACGGCGGCACCCGCGTCTCCACCGTTGCGGTGCAAAGCACCCGGGTATCGCCGAATTCCACGAGGACGGAACCCTCGGCATGGCGCGTGAAATGGCGCGTGAATCGAACCGGGCGCATCTGATCCGGCTGGCGGCCGCTGGGTCGCATGGACTTTCCTCGAGACTGGAATGAGCGGCGCAGTATACGGGAGCTGAAGGGCACACGCGTCTACAATGGGGGCGCAGGCGACCCACGAGAGCGCAAGGATACCCCCGATGACAGCCAGCATGACCGGATATGCCCTCCACGCCACCGAGATCGATGGCCAGTCTCTAATTTGGGAGATCAGGAGCGTGAATCATCGGCACCTGGATCTTCGGATCCTGGTGCCAGACAGCCTCAGGGCGCTCGAGACCGAGGCGCGCGCCTTGCTGCAGGAGTTGCTTGCGCGGGGCAGGGTGGAGGCCGTGCTGCGCGTGGAGACTGACCCCGCGACCGACGAGATCCGTTTCGATCATGCCCGTGCCACGGTCCTGATCAGGACCCTGCGCGAGATCGACCAGATGATGGTGAACGGGGCCCGGGTCTCGGCGCTGGATGTGCTGACCTGGCCCGGCATCATGCAGCGCGATGAGCCGGTCGATACCGAGGCCCTGCGCGAGCCGGTGCTCGAGGGTCTGAGGGCCACCATCGGCGAGCTGTGTGGAATGCGGCTGGCGGAGGGCGCGACGCTGCGACAGGCCCTGGAGACGCGCCTGGACGCGTTCGCCGAACGGGTACAGCAGCTGCGCGGACGTCGTACCGAGGTGCTGGACGCGCAGCGGGAACGGCTGCGCAGCCGGGTCGCGGAACTGGATCTCGCCCTGGATGAACAGCGCCTCGAGCAGGAGGTGGCGCTGCTGGCCCAACGGCTCGATGTAGATGAGGAACTGGACCGGCTGGACGGGCACCTGGCCGCGATGCGGGAGATCCTCGGACGCGATGAACCGGTGGGCCGGCGCCTGGATTTCCTGATGCAGGAGTTCAACCGCGAGGCGAACACCCTCGGTTCCAAGTCGCACGACCTGGAGACCACCCGGGTCGTGCTGGAGATGAAGGTCCTGACCGAACAGATGCGCGAGCAGATCCAGAACGTCGAATGACCCATCGGATCGCGGTGAGCGGGTAAACGGATCCTTGAAAACACCTCCGCAGTCCCCAGATACCGTTCAGGAGTAAACAGCGACCCGATTGGAGGTGACAACATGACCCTGATGCGTTACGAACCCTGGAGCCTGCTCAACCAGCTCTCGCGCGAGATCGAGCGACTGCACGAGTCCGGTGACCGCGAGGAACCCGCGATCACGGCCGACTGGAGCCCAGCCGTGGATATCCGCGAGGAATCGGATGGCTACGTGCTGCACGCGGATCTTCCGGGTGTGGATCCGAAGGACATCGAGGTGCACATGGAGAATGGCGTGCTCACCATCCGTGGCGAGCGCAAGCACGAGAGCCAGGAAGAGCGGGAAGGCTACAAGCGGGTCGAGCGGGTGCGCGGCAGTTTCTTCCGGCGCTTTGCATTGCCGGATACCGCGGACTCCGACAACATCTCCGCGCGTTGCCAGAACGGCGTGCTCGAGGTGAAGATTCCGAAGCAGGCGAAGGTGCAGCCGCGCCGGATCAGCGTGGAGAGCTGAGCGAGCCACCGCACCGCATCCGTTCGGAACGGCGCGCCGTCCGGGTAACCGGGCGGCGCGTCGCGCGCGTGCTGTCCGGATTGCCGGACCCGCGCTGATGTTTGCTCGAACCCAGTAGGCTGACGGGACCGTCTATGGAATTCAAGGACTACTACAGGATTCTGGGCGTGCCGCGCTCGGCCAGCCAGGACGACATCAAGAAGGCCTACCGGCGCCTGGCGCGCAAGTACCACCCCGACGTCAGCTCCCAGGCCGACGCCGAGACGCGCTTCAAGGAGATCAACGAGGCGAACGAGGTACTCGGCGACCCCGAGCGGCGCAGCGCCTATGATCGCCTCGGGGCGAACTGGCGGGCCGGCCAGGAGTTCCGGCCGCCTCCCGGCTGGGCCGGCCGTGGCGCCGGGGCCCCCGGAGGCGGCGGCCAGGGCTTCGACGGCTTCTCGGATTTCTTCGATTCGCTGTTCGGTGGCCGTGCGGGTGGCCGCCGCCGCGGCGCGGGCTTCCAGATGCGCGGCGCGGATCGCACCGGCGTTGCGGAGATCACGCTTGACCAGGCCCTGCATGGCACCGAGGTCACGGTAAACGGCGGGTCGGGCAGTTCCCGCCGCGTGCGGATTCCGCCGGGCGCCCACAACGGTACGCGCCTGCGGGTGCGGGGGCAGGGCGAGCCCGGCGCAGGGGCGGGCACGCCCGGCGACCTACTGCTGGAGATCCGCGTCCGTCCGGACCAGCGCTACCGCCTCGAGGGCAGAGACCTGCACCGGGACCTGCCGATCACCCCGTGGGAGGCCGCGCTCGGGGCCACCATCGATGCGCCGACCCCGCAGGGCATGGTGCGGCTCAGGATCCCGCCGGGAACCCAGTCGGGCAGGGTGATGCGGCTGAAGGGACGCGGTCTTCCCGGCAAGACGCCGGGCGACCTTTACCTGCGCCTGATGATCGAGGTTCCGTCTGCGGAGGAGGCGGGCCAGTGGTACGAGGAGATGGCGAAGACCTCCGCCTTCCGGCCGCGGGCGCGGCTGCGACCCTGATGGCCCTGCGCCCGGATCGGGATGTTCGTGCGGCACTCACGGTCGCGATCGGCAACCCCTTCGGCCTGGGGCAGACGGTGACCAGCGCCTTCTTCCTGATGCTGCAGCGTTTCCCCAATGCCCGCTCTGCCGGCCACCGGACGCAAGCCGGGGCCGCGGGGTTGCTCAATGCCCGGGCGTGTTCTTCTCCACCCACCGCTCGCTGCCGTCTGCCAGCCGCTCGCGCTTCCAGAAGGGTGCCTCGTGCTTGAGGCGCTCGAGGATCTCCGAGCAGGCATCGCGCGCGTCGACGCGGTGGGCGGACCAGACCGCGACCAGCACCAGGGTCTCGGACGGCTCGACCGCGCCCACACGGTGTGCAACCTCGCAGGTGATCGCCGGCCAGCGGGCCTCAGCCTCCGCGACGATGCGTTCAAGCTCGCGTTCGGTCATGCCCGGGTAGTGTTCGAGGAACAGCGCCCGGACGTCCTGGTCCTCGTTGAAGTCGCGCATGCGGCCGGCAAACACTGTGCAGGCGCCGAGTCCTTCCAGTGGCAGCCCGCGCTCCCGCTCCCGCACCAGGGTCCAGGGATCGAAGGGCTGGTCGAACAGCCGGACCGCCACGGAGCCTAGCCCCCGGTCACCGGCGGGAAGAAGGCGACCTCGTCGCCGTCCGCAACCGGGGTGTCCAGACGGGCGTGGGCCTGGTTCACCGCCGCCATCAGTCGGGCGGGCGGGGCGCCATGCAGGTGGCGCCAGAGATCGCCCACGGTCCGCACTTCCCCGGTCATCGTGACCTCGTCGCGGTCACGCCCGATATCCTCGCGCAGGCGAGCGAAATACTGGACGGTGATCGTCACCTCGGCGGCCCCTACACATCAACAGGTCTCTCCCTCATTATACGGGCATGAACGACCTCACACATTTCGACGCCTCCGGAAGTGCCCATATGGTCGATGTCGGCGCGAAGCCGGTCAGCCATCGCGTCGCGGTCGCAGAGGGCCGCATCCGCATGCATCCGGACACCGCGGCCCGGATCCGTGCCGGCGACCACCGCAAGGGCGACGTGCTCGGTATAGCCCGGGTCGCCGGGATTATGGGGGCCAAGCGCACGGGGGATCTGATCCCGCTCTGCCATCCGATCGGGCTCACCCGTGTCGCCCTGGAACTGGAAACCCGAGAGGATCACGTACGCGCCCGCGCCTCCTGCGAGGTGCAGGGTCAGACCGGGGTGGAGATGGAGGCGCTCACCGCGGTGAGCGTGGCGCTGCTGACGATCTATGACATGTGCAAGGCAGTGGACCGCGGGATGCGCATCGAGGACGTACGGCTCCTCGAGAAGCACGGCGGACGCAGCGGCAGCTGGACCGCGGAAGCCGAAACGGGAGAATCGCCATGAAGTGGATCGTGCGTTTGCTGGGGTTGCTCGGCGTGCTGCTGCTGATCGCGGTGATCGCCGCCATTTATCTGGTGGCGACCTTCGACCCCAATGACTACAAGGGCCGGATCGAGGCGGAGGTCGCCGAGGCCACCGGCCGCGAGCTGACCCTGGCCGGCAGCATCGAGCTCACGCTGTTCCCGTCGCTCGGTCTGCGGCTCGAGGACGCGCGCCTGGCCAATGCGGAGGGGTTCGGCGAGGCGCCGTTCGCCGAACTGCAGGTGATCGATCTGGCGGTGGCCGTGATGCCGCTGCTGCGCCGCGAACTCGAGGTGCAGCGCATCGAGGCCGATGGGGTCACGCTTCGGCTGGCCCGGGACGCGGATGGCCGCAGCAACTGGGATGACCTGCTGGACCAGGCAGGGGCCGCGGCCGGAGAGGAGCCGGACAACCAGCGGGGCAATGCCGGCCCGGAGCGTGCGCCGCCCATCACGCTGCAGGAGCTGCAAATCGGGGGTCTGGAGGTGGCCGACCTGCGGGTCGAGTGGGACGATCGGCAGTCCGGCACGCGCATGTTCCTCGATCCGGTCAACCTGCAATTGCGGGATTTCCGTACCGGGATCGAGACTCCGCTGAACCTGGAGGCCTCGATGCGGATCGAGGAGCCGGACCAGGCCCCGGTCGAGGCGGACCTGCGCCTGGATGCGCGGCTGATCGTGGATCTGGCGGCAGACCGCTACGCGCTGCGAGCGCTCCGGTCCGACCTGGACCTGCGCCACCCCGCATTGGAGCAGGAGCTGAGTGCGCGGCTCGAGACCGATCTCGTGCTGGATATGGGTGACGCCATCGCCCGCGTCGAGGACCTCTCCGCGCATCTCTCCGATCTGCACCTGACCGGTCGGGTCGAGGTCAGCGCTCTGGACGAAGAGATGCCGTCGCTGCAGGCCGAGTTGCGCAGCAACGCCTTCAACCCGCGTACGGTGCTCGCCAGCCTCGGCCTCGATGCCCCACGGACCACGGACACCGACGCCCTCACCCGCATGGAGATCGATGTCTCGGCATCCGGCAGTCCCCGCCGTCTGGAGGTCGATTCCGTGCTGCTCACCCTGGATGGCTCCAGCCTGCGCGGTGATGGTGCGCTGGATCTGACCGGGGCCCGTCCGATGGCGCGCTTTGACCTGGCCGGCGATCGCCTGGACCTTGACCGGTATCTGCCACCCGAGGTCGAACAGGCCCGGACTCCGGAGGCACCGGATGTGCCGGGTCCTCCGGCGGACGACATCCCGATCGACCTGCCGGCGGAGCTGTTGCGCGCCTTCGATCTCGACGGCCGCCTCCGCCTTGGCGTGCTGAAGCTGTTCGGACTGACGCTCGAGGACATCGACCTGACGCTGCGTGCCCGCGATGGCGAGTGGAACGTGGAGCCGCTGACCGGCAACGGCTACCAGGGCCGGCTGGAGACCCGTGCGACCATCGATGCGCGCGGTGAGGTGCCGGGCTACGCGGCTGCGGTCGACCTGCGTTCGGTGGCCATCGGCCCGCTGCTGGAGGCACTGCTGGGGGAGGAGTCGAGGCTGGTCGGCACCGGAAACCTCGCCCTGGACGTCCAGACCGGAGGGGGGGGCGTGAACGCACTGATGGCCGGGCTGAACGGCCGCGGAGAGATGCGCTTCAGTGACGGGGCGGTGCGCGGCATCAATATCGCGCGAATCATCCGCAATGCCGATGCCCGGCTCCGCGGCGAGACCCCGGAGGATGACGGGGGGCCGGACGAAACCGATTTCACGGAACTGGCCGGCAGCTTCCGGATTCGCGACGGCGTGGTGCAAAACGACGACCTGGTCGCCAACTCGCCCCTGCTGCGCGTGGCGGGCCGCGGGTCTGCCGATCTTCCCGCGCGCGAGATCGACTACCGCCTGGATACGACCCTGGTCGCGACGATCGAGGGTCAGGGTGGACGCAGCCTCGAGGATCTGCGCGGCTTGACCCTGCCCATCCGGATCACCGGGACCTTCGAGGAGCCACGTTTCCGACTCGATCTCGAGGAGGTGGTGCGCGAGCGGGTCGACCAGCGCCTGCGGCGCGAAGGCGAGCGGCTGCAGGAGCGGCTCCTCGAACGCTTCGGCCTGGATGAGGGAGAAGGCGATCGGCAGGAGGCGGCGCCCGACTCCGGAGAGGCGGAATCCGGACCTCTCGACGAGCAGCTGGACCGCTTGCGGCGCGGTCTCGGCGAGAGCCTGCGCCTGCGATGACGCCTGCCGGGTGGCTGCTGCCCTGGCTGCTCTTGTGGGTGTTGGCGCCGGACGCGGCCGCCGAACCCGACGTCGACGTCAGCTTCGACGGTTCGAGGCTGGAGTTCCGTCTCGACGCGACGATGCGTGCGCCGCGATCGCAGGTCGAGACCGTCCTGCAGGACTACTCCAGGTTCGATCGTGTCCTGCCGCTGGTGGTGGAGAGCCGGTCACTGGGCGAGGTCGCTGATGGCGTTGAACGGATTGCCACCCGGATGCGCGGCTGCGTGCTGTTCCTGTGCCGGGAGATCGATCATGTCTTCGACGTGCGCGCGATCCCGGGGCATTGGTCTTCCGGCATAACCGTGCCGGAACTCAGCCGGATTCGCCGCGGCCACATGGCCTGGCGGATCGAGGCGCAGGACCGGGATGGCGTTCGCTCGCGCCTGCAGCTCTACGGGTACTTCGAACCCGATTTCTCCGTGCCACGTCTGCTCGGGCCCCCGCTGGTGCGCCTCTGGGTGGGCTCGGAGCTCGAGAAGAGCGTGGGCCGCATCGAAGAGGCCGCGCTCGCGCTCGGTGAGCAGGGGGCAACGGCGGTGGAGGTTCGGTGAACACCTTCGCCAGCCGGCTGCTGGCCTGGTTCGATGTTCACGGCCGGCATGACCTGCCGTGGCAGCATCCACGCAGCGCATACCGGGTATGGGTCTCGGAGATCATGCTGCAGCAGACCCGTGCCGAGACCGTGATCCCGTACTTTCTGGCCTTCATGGCGCGCTTCCCGGACGTCCGCGCGCTGGCGGATGCCCCTGCCGACGAGGTCCTGCACCTGTGGTCGGGTCTCGGCTACTACGCCCGCGCCCGCAACCTGCACCGGGCGGCACGCCTCGTGATGGAGGTCCACGGTGGCGAGCTCCCCGCGTATAGGCATGTGCTGGAGGCCCTCCCGGGAATCGGCCGGTCGACGGCCGCGGCAATCGCCGCGCAGGCCTTCGGTCAGGCGGAGGCGATCCTCGACGGCAATGTCCGGCGGGTGCTTGCGCGCCATGCGGGTATCGAGGGCTGGCCGGGGAGCCCGGCGGTGCAGCGGCGTCTCTGGTCTGTCGCCGAGGAGCGTATACCCGGCTTGCGCATGGCCGATTACACCCAGGCGATGATGGATCTCGGGGCGACCGTCTGTACCCGCCGGCGACCGGATTGCCACCGATGCCCGGTCGCGGCGGACTGTGTCGCGCTGGCCGGGGACCGGGTTGCCGATCTGCCCGCCCCGCGGCCGGGCCGTGCGCTGCCGGTGCGGACACGCTGGGCCGGTGTGGTGTCGGCGCCGGAGGGCATCTACCTGGAACGCCGCCTCGCGTCCGGCATCTGGGGTGGCCTGTACAGCCTGCCGGAACGCGAGGAGGCCGGAGAGCTGCGCGACTGGATCCTTTCACGCTGGCCCGGTGCCCGGCAGACCGAGCCACCGGTCGAGCGGATCGGGCATGTCTTCAGTCATTACAGGCTGGACCTGCGCATCCTGCGCTTCGCCCTTCCGTCCGCGGCATGCGGGATCATGGAAGGGGAACAGGCGATCTGGTATAACTCACGCCTTCCAATGCGGGTCGGGCTGCCCGCCCCAATCGAACGTTTTCTGATCGAGCACGGGAATTCCGAATAATGGCGAGAACCGTTAACTGCGTGTATCTGGGTCGCGAGGCGGAGGGCCTGGACTATCCGACCTACCCTGGTGAACTGGGCAAGAAGATCTTTGCCAACGTCTCCAAGGAGGCCTGGCAGGCCTGGCTGAAGCACCAGACCATGCTGATCAACGAGTACCGACTGAGTCCGATGGAGCCGAAGGCGCGGAAATTCCTCGAAGACGAGATGCAGAAGTTCTTGTTCGAGGGCGGCGCGGAGCGTCCCGAGGGCTACGTGGACCCGAACAAGTAAGGTTCACGTCCCGCCCCGCCTTTCCCGCGCACGCACCGTTCCCCGCGCTTTACTGCTTGACGCCCGGGACTGCTGCCGGTTTAATAGCGCCCTTCGCCTGCAGGCGACTTCCTCCCCAAGTCCGGCCAGGTAGCTCAGTTGGTAGAGCAGGGGACTGAAAATCCCCGTGTCGGCGGTTCGATTCCGTCCCTGGCCACCATCTCCTCCCGACGATCCTGCGTCTGCCCGCCACCTGCCGGGCTGGACCGTGTCGCTTGTGCGCCCGGTTTCGGGAGCACGACTCGGCCTCGTTCAACCTGTCGCGGGAGGTCTTGCACACGCTCCTCTATCGGGCGCCGGCGGACGGCGAGACGGCACTGGTGAGCGATGACTCCGGAGCAACCCGCCAGGCGCCGGCCGGGGGTGAGGCGGGGGCCGACGCCGCACCCCCACCCCAACCCCTCCCCCGCAAGCGGGGGAGGCGGGTTCATGCTTCATGTTGCGCGGATCGCGATGCCCGTTGGGGGTCCCCGGAGGTGGTCGGCGTCTGCTCGCAGTGGCCATTGTCGCTGGCCCGCATTCAGGCCGTGGCGCCAGGGCGGGTGGCCGGTTGCGGCGGCGCGGCTGCGCCGGTGCGGGCGACGATCCGCCCGCCCTTGATGGCCAGCACCTCGCCGGCCTCCACCGGTTCCCAGGCCTCGCGGGTCAGCGGGACGCTGGCGATCAGGGTGACCCGCTGCCGGGCCTCGTTGAGTCCTAGAGTCAGGCCCTCGATCGGCTTCGGGGGCCGGCCCTCGGGCCGGGAGGGGCAGGTGCGGCAGAGGGTATACAGACCCGGTGGCTCGATCCGGCCGGTCGTCTCCTGGGTGCGCTGGTGCCCGTGTACAAAGAGATATTCCGAATCGCCATACAGGAAGTTGGCCGGACCAAAGGGCCTCAGCAGGGCCGCTAAGGCGGTCACCGCTGCCAGGCGCGACTCGAGGGATGGGGTCTCGGGCCCGGCCCACAGCGGTTCCAGACGTGCGAGCAGCAGGCAGAACGCGTGTTCGGAGTCCGTGTCCCCGATCGGTCGGAAACGGCCCAGGTCGGCGGCGGTGGCCTCCTCGAGGCCGATCAGGTCACCGTTGTGGGCGAAGACATGCATCCTCCCGCCGAGCTCGCGAGCGAAGGGCTGGGTGTTTTCCAGGGACACCGCCCCCTTGGTGGCCTGGCGCACGTGGGCCAGCACGAAATGGCTGCGGTATTCCTGCTCGCTCAGGAAGCGGATGCCGCTGCTACGGCTGGCAGCCCCGGTCTCCCGAAGGCGGCGGGCATCGCGGCCCGAGTAGAAGGCCGCGCCCCAGCCGTCCTTGTGCGGCGCACTCAGGCCACCGCGCTCGGAGAAGGCCTCGAGCGAGATCGAGAGCGTGGCGGGCTCCAGGCTGGACATTGCGAGCAGTTCACACATGGCGGTTCATTCGGGAGGCAGGCATCGGGCTTCCGGTCGCGGGCGCTCGAATACCTTCTTCGCGTGTAGTCAGGAGTATCCGTCGGGTCCCTGCAACGGTCAAACCTGCCAGTGATGTCCCTGCGGCGCGTAATCCATCATGCGGCGGCCGGGCGACGAAGACCGGTCCTCAACGCAGGCCATAGTCCCTGAAACGCTCCCGCACCCGCTCGATCTCGGCCTCGGACAGCAGATCCGGTCCGCCGAGCATCAGGCTGAGGACGTATTGCCGTGCGAGCACCTCGATCTCGCCAGCCAGCCAGAGGGCCCGGTGCAGGTCGGTCCCGGTCGCGACCACGCCATGATTCGCCAGCAGGCAGGCACTCCTGTCCTCGAGCGCCTCGATCGCATGCTCGGACAGCTCAGCGGTGCCAAAGGTGGCGTAGCGGGCACAGCGGATGTTCGGACCGCCGCCTGCCGCGACCATGTAGTGTGCCGCCGGGATCTCCATGCCGCGCATCGAAAGGGCCGTGGCGTGCACCGAGTGGGTGTGCACGATCGCGCCGGCTTGTGGATGTGCCTGCAGGATGCCCAGGTGCAGCCGCCACTCGCTGGACGGACGCTGGCCCGCCGCGTGCTCCCCGTCGGCGTCCAGGAACACGATGTCCGCGGGCTGCAGTTCCTCGTAGGGGATACCGGACGGGCTGATCAGCATGCCCCCGTTCCAGCGGGCGCTCACGTTCCCGGAAGTGCCCTGGTTGATGCCCTCGCGATTCATCCGCAGGCAGGTATCGATGATCGACTGGCGCAGCGACAGCTCGGTGGGGTCCATCTCGCGGCTCCGGGGCCTCGGGTTGTCGGGCGGGAAGATGCCGTTTCGACTATAGCAGGACAGTTGCCGGCGGGATGCCCGGGAACCTGTCGCGGAGGTCCGGTGCACCAGACCGGCCTCCGTGTGACAATGGCGGTCATGGACTGGAGGGCGCTGCAGAACGGCTCGGACATCCGCGGGGTTGCGCTGGCCTCGGCGGGTGGTACGGACGCCGACGTGAATCTGACCCCGGCGGTGGTCCGGCGCATTGGCTCCGCGTTCGCGCGCTGGCTGGGGCGGGCCCTCGAGCGGGAGCCGCAGGCGCTGACCATCGCGGTGGGTCGAGACAGCCGGATCAGCGGTCCGGCGCTGGCGGCCGCGCTGTCCGAGGGAATTGCCGCGGAGGGCGCACGGGTGCTGGATTTCGGGCTCGCCTCCACCCCGGCGATGTTTATGAGCACGGTCACGCCAAGCTACCGCTGCGACGGTGCGGTGATGCTGACCGCCAGTCACTTGCCCCCCCACCGCAACGGCTGCAAGTTCTTCACCGCCCGGGGCGGACTCAACCGGGAGGACATCACCACGCTGCTCGAGCTCGCCGGAAGCGGCGACCTCAAGCCCCCCGGTACGGTGGGTCCGGTCGAGGAGATCGACTTCATGTCCGCGTACGCCAGCCAGCTGGTGGAACGCGTCCGGCAGGGCGCGGCCCACCCGGAGCACCCGGAGCGGCCCCTTCGCGGGCTGAAGATCGTCGTCGATGCCGGCAACGGTGCCGGTGGATTCTTCGTCGATCGCGTGCTCGAGCCCCTGGGCGCGGACACCACCGGCAGCCGGTTTCTGGAGCCCGACGGCAGCTTTCCTGGGCACGTGCCGAACCCGGAACATCCGGACGCGATGGCGGCGCTGCGCGAGGCCGTGCTGGCCCGCGCTGCGGATTTCGGCATCGCCTTCGATCCCGACGTGGATCGCGCGGCCGCGATGGACGGCTCCGGGCGGGAGATCAATCGCAACCGCCTCGTGGCGCTGGCCGCGGCGGTAGTGCTGCGCGAGCATCCCGGGACCACGATCGTCACCGACTCGGTGACCTCGGATGGTCTGACCGAATTCATCGAGGAAGGGCTCGGCGGCGTGCACCACCGCTTCCGCCGGGGATACCGGAACGTGATCAACGAGGCGGTGCGCCTGAACGCGGCCGGTGAGCCCTGCTGGCTCGCGATCGAGACATCGGGGCACGCGGCCCTGAAGGAAAACCACTTCCTCGACGACGGGGCGTACCTGGTCGCGATGCTCCTGATCGAGCTCGCCCGGGCACGCCGGGGGGGCCGCGATCTGGGTGACCTGATCGCGGAGCTTCGGGAACCGGCCGAGAGCCGCGAGTACCGGCTCGGGTTGCCGGCGCAGGACTTTGCGGCCCGGGGCGAGCGCATCCTCGACGCGCTGCGGGAACGCGTCGCCGCCGAGCCTGACTGGGAGGTGGTGCCGGATACCCACGAAGGCGTGCGCGTCACCTGCCGGGGCCCGGGGGAGCAGGGCTGGTTCCTGCTGCGGCTGTCCCTGCACGATCCGGTGCTCCCGCTGAACGTCGAGTCCGAGGTCAGCGGTGGCGCCGACCGTATCGAACGCCGTCTCGCGCGGCTGCTGTCCGCAATGGACAGGTCCATGGATCTGGACGCGCTCGATGCACGGCAGCGCACGGATGCGAATTGAGCCCCGTCCGGGGGCGTGTTGATCCCCATTTTCAGGGACGCTGTACCGGCCGAAACCGCAGTGAGGCGCGATATGCGGCGGTCGCGGACTTCCTCCCTGAGCCATAGACGATACCTTCGGCAGACCCCTGCGATCTTTGCTATTAACTCTTTGACCAGGATTTCCTTTGCGGCTAGCCTTGTGCGGGTGCCACTACATCTTGTAGTGCGTAGACCTTGTCTCCCCAACAGGTAGTAGAAACTCAAAGGATGTCATGCACATGCAAGGCAGTACGCAC
>JAGTVE010000055.1 GCA_018224485.1 Thioalkalivibrio sp.
GGGATCGGTGGCCAGCACCTCCTCGGGGGTCTTGTCCCGGAAGGGCAGCAGCATCAGCGCCATCAACCCACGCACGGTGGCGGTCTCCGCGTCGGCCTCCAGGACCAGCTTCGGGGGATCCTCGTCGCTGAGGTGCGCGACCAGCCACGCCTGCGTGTTGCAATCCTTGATCCGGGTCTCCTCGGTCAACTGCTCCGACGGCAGGTTCGGCATCTGCCGTCCCATGTCCTCGATCATCTTGTAGCGGTCTTCCCAATCCGGAAGCATCTCGAAGGCTTCCATCAGTTCCTGCATCTTCATCTGTTTCTCCTCCCGATCGCGCCGGGTTGCAACTCGCCCGTGGCAGTCAACCGACCGCGCCTTCCAGCGATACCGCCAGCAGGGCCTGGGCCTCAACCGCGAATTCCATCGGCAGCTCGCCGAAGACCTCCTTGCAGAAGCCGTTCACGATCATGTTGACCGCGTCCTCCTCGGAGATTCCGCGCTGCTTCAGGTAGAAGATCTGGTCGTCACCGATCTTCGAGGTAGTCGCCTCGTGTTCGATCTGGGCGGTCGGGTTCTTCGCCTCGATGTACGGGTAGGTGTGCGCACCGCAGCGGTCGCCAAGCAGCAGCGAGTCGCACTGCGTGTAGTTGCGTGCCCCCTCGGCGCTCCCGACGACCTTCACCAGGCCGCGGTAGGCATTGTTGGCCCGTCCTGCGGAGATCCCCTTCGAGATGATGGTGCTGCGGGTGTTCTTGCCGACGTGGACCATCTTTGTCCCGCTGTCGATCTGCTGCATGTTGTTGCCCACCGCGACCGAGTAGAACTCGCCCACCGAGTTGTCGCCGATCAGCACGCAGCTCGGGTACTTCCAGGTGATCGCGGAACCGGCCTCGACCTGGGTCCACGAGATCTTGCTGTTGCGGCCAAGGCACTGGCCCCGCTTGGTCACGAAGTTGTAGATGCCGCCCTTGCCTTCCTCGTCCCCGGGGTACCAGTTCTGCACCGTGGAGTACTTGATCTCGGCATCGTCCATCGCGACCAGCTCGACCACCGCCGCGTGCAGCTGGTTCTCGTCGCGCTGGGGTGCGGTGCAGCCCTCGAGGTAGCTCACGTGCGAGCCCTCCTCGGCGATGATCAGCGTGCGCTCGAACTGGCCGGTGTTCATCGCGTTGATGCGGAAGTACGTGGACAATTCCATCGGGCAGCGCACGCCCTTCGGCACGTACACGAAGGACCCATCCGAAAACACGGCAGCGTTCAGCGCAGCGAAGTAGTTGTCGCCCGCGGGAACCACGGAGCCCAGGTATTTCTCCACCAGTTCGGGGTGGTCCCGTACCGCATCGGAGAACGAGCAGAAGATCACGCCGGCCTCGCCGAGCTTTTCCTTGAAGGTCGTCGTCACGGAGACGCTGTCAAAGACCGCGTCCACCGCCACGCCGGCCAGCCGCGCCCGCTCGTGCAGCGGAATGCCCAGCTTCTCGTAGGTCTCGAGCAATTTTGGATCGACCTCGTCAAGGCTCTTCGGGGCATCTTCCTTCGGCTTCGGCGCCGCATAGTAGGAAATGGCCTGGTAATCGATCTTCGGATAGTGCACGTGGGCCCAGCTCGGCTCGCGCATCGTCAGCCAGTGCCGGTAGGCCTCCAGGCGCCACTTCAGCATGAACTCGGGCTCGTTCTTCTTCGCCGAGATCGCGCGGATCACATCCTCGTTCAGCCCCGGCGGCAGGATCTCCTGATCGATATCCGTGCTGAACCCGTACTTGTATTCGCGCTTGATCAGTTGCTCGACGTCTTGGGATTGCGTGGACATGATTCTCGCTCCGGTTGGTCTAGTTAAGTCGTTCACAGTGCTGCCGCGCGGGCCCCGCCCCAGGTCACCGCCACCGGAACTGTGCCGGTGGCCAGGTCGTTGAGCGTGACGACGGACAGGGCCTGGCGAAAGGCCGCGTTGATATGCACCCAGTGCGGACGGGTATTGCAATTGCTGTGGATCTGGCAGTCCAGCTCCTCGGTCATGCACTGGGTCAGGGCAATGGGACCTTCAACCGCTTCGATGATCACCGCGAGGCTGGTGTCTCCCGGACGCCGGGCCAGCCGGTAGCCGCCGTTGCGACCCTGGATCGACAGCAGAACCCCGTGATCCCTGAGCAGCTTCAGCAGTTTCACCACGGTCGGCATCGCGATCCGAGTGTACTCCGACAGCTGCCGGGCGGTGATTCCCTGCGCGCCTTGCTCTCGGGCGATCTCGGACAGGATCACGATCGCGTAGTCACTGAGCTTGCTGATTCGTAGCATGGTTGCGGCGGTGCCCCGTTAAACAGTACCGATCTGGTCAAACAGTACTTAATTGGTCCCATTTTACCCGAAAAAGTAGGGGCGTTAACGCCCCCGACCTGTTTGCTGAGTGCGAATGATGCCGCCGGGGCCGCGAGCCCGGCAATAAACATCCCGCGATACAGGGAAACCCAGTCGCGCGAGCAACGGCCGCCGACCAGACGGCACGGTGCAACGGGGCGTTGCAAAGGTCCAGTGCCCGTACAATGGGCTCATGTTCCCCTCGATCGAGGATACAGTGACGGCCGCCGGGAGCCGATTGTTCGTGTATGGCACGCTGCTGCGAGGCCTGAGCCGGGCACAGGTGCTGCGCGGCGCGCGTTTTCTCGGCCCTGCCCTCGTCGAGGGAAGACTCTTCGATCTGGGGCGCTACCCGGGGCTGCGTCCCGGCCGCGGCCTGGTCGTCGGCGAGCTCTGGGAGGTCGATACCGCGACACTGGAGCGCATCGACCGCATCGAGGGCTTCGATCCCCGTGATCGGACCGGATCGCTCTACCAACGCGTGAAGACGCCGGTTCGCAGCCTTTCGGGAACACCGTTCTCGGCAGCCACCTATCGCTACAACCGCAGGCCACCCGGCGACGCGCGCATCGGGCACGGTGACTACCGCCGGTACCTGCTGGAACACCGCCCGGGGCAGCAGCCGATGGTCGCCTACGGATCCAATCTCCGGCGGTCCCGCATCGAGGAGAGGATCGGCCCGGTGGGGCGACGTCGCCCCGGCGCCCTCCCGGGCTTCCGCCTGAGTCTCGAAAAGCGTGCGGCGGGCGGACCCCGGGTGGTGGCGAACCTGCGTTTCACCGGCCGGGACGGGTGCCCCGGTGCGCTGCACCGGGTGGAGCCTCGGCAACTCGAGGCCATGGACCGGTTCGAGGGCACGCCCGATCACTACCTGCGCGTGGTGCTTCCCTTTCGGCCCGAAGGCGAGCGGGGCCTGCGCCTCGCACACACCTGGATTGCGCATCCCGACCGGGTGACGACGGGCCTGCCGGTTGCGCCCGAATACCTTGCGCACCTGCGCGCGGGCTACGGGGAGTTCGGGTGGACGCAGGGACCGATCGAATTGGCGGTGGCGGACCTGCCTGAGGGTACAGACGAGGGATGAAGAAAGATTCTGCCCCGGTTCGCGCCGCATCGCGGCCGGAGGCCGCTCCCACGGGGGATCACCGAAGGCTCTTCTGAGATCCGCGCCCTATCACGGCCGGAGGCCGCTCCCACGGGGATCACCGAAGGCTCTTCCTGGATCCGCGCCACATCGCGGCCGGAGGCCGCTCCCACGAAGCCTCCAAATTCTTGTGGGAGCGGCCTCCGGCCGTGATCGGCCTCGGGCATGCACCGACGCCGGAAGGTTGCACCACCCAGGACATTCGGATGCAGAGCCGCCGGCGGGGGTTCGGTATACTGACGTCTTAACTGCGGTGGGCCACGGCCGCCGCGGGTGATGCCACAGGTGCGATGCCCCAGCCTGCGAACGAACTGCCCGGTCGCTCCGGGCGCCAGTCAGCCCCACCGACCCAAAGGAACGAATCCATGTCCGACCTCAGAGCCGTCATCGAGGCCGCCTTCGAGCGGCGCACCCAGATCACCCCCCGCAACGTCGAGACCCCGGTGAAGGACGCCGTGCGCGAGACCATCGAACAGCTCGACCGCGGCAGCCTGCGCGTGGCCGAAAAGGTCGACGGGCAGTGGTTGGTGCACGAATGGCTGAAGAAGGCGGTGCTGCTCTCCTTCCGCATCGAGGAGAACCAGTTCATCAAGGGCGGCTTCACCAACTACTACGACAAGGTGCCGTCCAAATTCGCCGACACCAGCAGCCGGGACTTCCGCTCCGGTGGCGTCCGCGTGGTGCCGCCCGCGACCGCGCGCAAGGGCGCGCCCCTCGCCCCGAACGTGGTGCTGATGCCCTCGTACGTGAACATCGGCGCCTACGTGGACGAGGGCACGATGGTCGATACCTGGGCGACCGTCGGATCCTGCGCCCAGGTGGGCCGGAACGTGCACCTGTCGGGAGGCGTGGGCATCGGCGGCGTGCTGGAGCCACTGCAGGCGGCACCGACGATCATCGAGGACAACTGTTTTATCGGCGCACGTTCGGAGATCGTCGAAGGCGTGATCGTCGAGGAGGGGGCCGTGATCTCCATGGGGGTCTTCATCGGCCAGAGCACGCGCATCTACGATCGGGAGAAAGACGAGGTCACCTATGGCCGCGTGCCCGCCGGGGCCGTAGTGGTCTCCGGCACCCTGCCCGCAAAGGACGGCAAGTATTCGCTGTACTGCGCGGTGATCGTGAAGCGCGTGGACGAGAAGACCAAGGCCAAGGTCGGCCTGAACCAGTTGCTGCGGGAGGTGCAGGGCTGACACTGCCCCGCAGCGTTACCCCGGTCGATCGCGATCCGCCTCGCCAGGGATACCTGATCTCGGCCGACGCGTCGCCGCAACTCGGTGGCGTCAACGGTCGGGACAGCAGTAGCACGCCAGTATCGTCGAGTCGTCATAGGCGTGACCGTCCTCGATCGCCCGCGACAGGGCGGCCCTGACGCGATCCACGCCGCTCAGGTCGAGCCCCAGTGCCGCGGCGGTATTCGCGACGATGCCCATGTCCTTGGCATGCAGGTGCGCCATGAAGCCGGGCATGAAATCGTCGTCCAGCAGGCGCTGACCGTGCATCTCCATCACGCGTGATCCGGCAAAGCCGCCCATCAGCGCCTTGCGCACTCGCGCCGGATCCACGTCGGCCGCCCGGGCCAGCGCAAAGGCCTCGCCGATCGCGACCAGTGTCTCGCCGATGATCAGCTGGTTGCAGGCCTTGGCGATCTGCCCCGCCCCGCTCTCTCCGACGTGGGTGAGCGTCTTGCCGACGAGATTCAGCAGGGGCCGCACCCGCTCCACGTCGGCCTCCGCGCCGCCGAGCATCAGCGTCAGGGTGCCCTCGATCGCACCCCGCTCACCCCCGGACACCGGTGCATCCACGAATCCGACACCGGCCTCGCGCGCCCCCTCCGCGATCACGCGGGTGCGCATCGGGTCGATCGTGCTGTGATCCACGACGATCAGCCCCGGGGCCGCATGGCTCAGGATGCCGCCATCGTCCAGCATCAGGCCCTCGACGTCGGGCGTATCGGACACGTTCAGAAAGAGCACCCGCACCCCTGAAACCAGGCTCGCCAGGGTCTCTTCAGCGATGGCACCGTCCCCCACGAGCTTCTGTGCCTGCTCCAGGCGACGCGCCCAGACGTGCACTGGCGCCCCACCGTGCAGCAGGTTCCGGACCATGGGTGCGCCCATGATGCCGAGCCCGACATAGCCGACGGGCAGCAGGTCCTTCGGGATTACGTTCTTCGTCATCGCAGTGCCTCCTTGTCGTCACTGGATTCTAGCAGCCCCCTTCCTTGCAGACGGACCTGTACCCTGTGCCTCTGCGAGCCGAAAGCCCTGTATGACCCATGCGGGTGGCGATTCCTGCCGCATGTCCATTGAAGTTCGTGCTTGCGACCTGTTCATCCGCGGAGAATCATCACTCGACCATCAATAAATCTTATTTGTCGATATTGACTCGCTTTCTAAATATTCGAATCGAGAGATAGATCAGCTATTGATAATGTACGAATTCAGTCGTATTCTGACAATGTTTGTGAGTCAGATCACTTTTTGTCAGTCTTTTTTTCGTATGAATTAACTTCCATGATCTGAGTCAAGAATTTCGACCCGATAAGAATGCCTGATGGGCGTGCGCCGACGAAAACGGAGGGTGCACGCATGCAAGGGTTCAACGAACACAAGCTCAGCCGCCGGGCCTTCCTCGCTGGAACGGGCGCGCTCGGCCTCGCGA